>SKTN01000121.1 GCA_007117945.1 Nitriliruptoraceae bacterium
CGGCCCCTGGCGGTGATGCTGGTCCTGATCAGCAGCTCGTTCCTGCTGCTGGTGGGTGCACCCGGTTCCGTGGGCGCGGCGCTGGCCTCGGCGGCGTTGTTCGGGGTGGGGTTCACCACGGGGTTCGCCCTGTTGGTGATGTGGAGCCAGCACGTCTACCGCGATCGTCCCAGCACCGGTTTCACCCTGGCCATCGTGTTCATCGCGGGCGGGTTCATCGTCGGCCCGACCCTGTTCGGCCTGCTGGCCACCCACTTCGGCAGTGACGTCGCGCTGCTCATCACCGCCACGCCCGCACTGCTGGTCGCCCTGATCCCACCGAAGCCGGAGAACCGGCTCAAGCCCATCCGCCGGACGCTGCGCAGCCGGTTGGGCCTCGTGCAACGAGCGTGATCGGTGGTCGGGGCGGGGAGCGAGCACCGCGTGCCCGTCTGCCGCCGCCCTCACGCCAGCAGGCGCACCGCCAGCCGGATCCGCTGGCCGATGGTGACCACCACCGCGACAGCGAAGCCCCAGGCGAGCATCGGCATCCACGCCGGCAGCAGCACCATCAGGCTGTGCACCACGATCGTCTCCGTGCCCTCGGCCAACCCGCGGGTGAAGTGGAAGGTGCGTCCGTCCCCGGTGTCCACCCCGCGCTCGTGGGCGGCGGCGGACAGGGCCAGCAGGGAGCCGCCGTTGACGTAGTAGGTCACCAGCAGCACCAGGCAGGCCACCCGTGCGTCGGGGTTGCCGATGGCGCAGCCTGCGACGAAGGCGCCGTAGGCCGCCAGGTCGGCGGTGATGTCCGCCCAGCCGCCGAGCGCGGTGCCACCGCCACCGGCCCGTGCCACGGGACCGTCCAGCCCGTCGGGGACCCGCGATGCCAGCCATAGCGCCAGGGCCCACCCCCACAGTGCAGCACCGGCCGCCACCGCCGCGGCCAGGGCCAGCAGCACCCCCACCAGGGTCACGGCCAGGGGCCGCACCCCCCGTCGGGCCAGCCAGCCGCCGGCGCGCTCCAGGGCCGGGGCGAGGGCGGCGCGGACCTCGGTGTCGATCATGTCGGCTCCACGGTGCCCGCCACCGAGGCGGCCGGAGCCGGATCGGACAGGGCCGCCCGCCCGTCCTCCTCGCGCGGGACCGTCCACAGCGCCGAGGGCGGCAGTACCAGGGTCAGGCTCGTGCCCGGTCCGGCGTCCGCGAGGGTGTCGTCGCTGGCGTCGACGGTCAGGCGCACGCCCGCCACCTCCACCTCGGCGCGGGTGCGGGTGCCGAGGTAGGTGGAGTGCAGCACCCGGCCGGTGACCCGTGGGTGGTCGCTGTCGCCGCGGTCGACCTGGAGGCGTTCAGGCCGCACCAGCACCCACACCGCACCACCACCGGGCGCGCCGTCCGGGCCACGTCCGGAGCGGCCGTCCGGGCCACTGTCCGGCGCACTGTCCGGGGCACCGTCGGGCACGTGCAACTCGCCCAGCGGGGTGTGCACCTGCGTGCCCGACCGGTGGCCGGGTACCAGGTTGGTGGTGCCGAAGAACCGGGCGGTCCGGGCGGTGGCGGGCCGCTCGAAGAAGGTCCGGGGTGCGCCGTGCTGGTGCAGGCGGCCGTCGAAGAGCAGGGCGATGTCCTCGGCGAGGACCACCGCCTCCTCCTGGTCGTGGGTGACGACCACCAGGGTGAGCTCGCGGTCACGCTGCAGGTCCAGGATGAGCTCGCGCATCCCTGCGCGGAGGTGGGCGTCGAGGTTGGCCAGGGGCTCGTCGAGCAGCAGCACCTCGGGCTCGAGGACCAGGGCACGGGCGAGGGCGACCCGTTGGCGCTGCCCGCTCGACAGCTCCCCGGGCCGCCGCCCCGCCAGGCCGTCGAGGCCCACCCGCTCCAGGGCGGCAGCGGCGCTCCGTCGGCGTTCGCGCCGTGCTACCCCGCGCATCCGGAGCCCGAAGGCCACGTTGTCCCCGGCGCTGAGGTAGGGGAACAGGCGGTGGTCCTGGAACACCATCACCGCCCCGCGCCGCTCGGCGGCCACCTCGGTGACGTCGCGGTCACCGAACCGGACCCGTCCCGCCGTGGGGCGCAGCAGGCCCGCCAACAGCTTGAGCGCCGTGGTCTTCCCGCAGCCCGAGGGCCCCAGCAGGGCGGTGATCGATCCGCCGGCGACATCGAGGTGGAGGTCGTCGAGGGCGAGGACGTCCCCGAAGCGCCGGGTCAGGCCGTCGAGGTGGATGTCGGTCATCGTGCCCCTCCGAAGGTCGTGAGCGCCCCGCTACCGAGGATCCGGCTGGTGAGCACCAGCAGGACCACGGCGGGCAGGGCGTGGAACAGGGCGGTGGCGGCGGTGATAGCCGTATCGCCGCCGGAGGCGGTGGCGAACAGCAGGATCGGCAGGGTCACCACCCGGCCACCGCCGACCACCAGGGTGAGCACGTACTGCCCCCAGGACACCAGGAACCCGAACAGCCCCGCGACGGCCAGGCCCGGGGCGACCAGGCGTACGGTGACGTGGCGCTGCGCCTGCCACCAGCTGGCCCCCAGGGCGCGGGCCTGCTGCTCGAGCTCGAGCTCGGCGTTGGCGAACACCCCCGCGGTCAGCAGCACGACGTAGGGGGTGGCCGGCACCAGGTGCACCAGGATCACCCCGGGGACGCCACCCGCCAGACCGAGCCGCAGGAACACCACGTGCAGCCCGATGGCCACGGCGATCGCCGGGACCAGCACGGGGGTGAGCAGCGCGAGCTCGACCACCCGCCGGCCCCGGAAGCGCCGGGTACCGAGGACCCGGCCGGCCGGCACGGCCATCACCAGGGACAGCACGGCGACGCTGACGGCGATGGTGACGGTGTCACGCAGCGCCGCCCACGTCGCCCCGTCGGGTTCGAGGACCACCTGCCACGCCCGCAGGCTCCACCGCTCCGGGAGCACCTGGGGGTAGAAGTAGCCCTGGGCGAAGCTGGCCAGCACCAGGGGCACGAAGGGCAGCAGCAGCAGGCCCAGCAGCAGCACGACGGCCAGTGCCACCGGTCGCGGGGTGGCACCCGCCCCCCCGGTGGTCGGCTGGGTGGCCGGGCGGGGGGCGTCGGTCGTCGCGGGTTCGGTCCGGGTCATGACCCGACCTCCGTGACGGCCGCATCGCCCCGGATCGCGCGGCGGGCACCCGCCGCACCCAGCAGCACCACCACGACCACCACCAGGGTGATGACCACGCTGATCGCCATCGCCTCGGGACGGGCGGCGAGGTCGACGTCGGTGTAGCGGCGGTGGGCGAGCACGGGCAGGACGGTGGGGGAGCTCGGTCCGAGCAGCAGGGGCACCTCGAAGATGCCGAAGGTGAAGGCGAACACGATCACCGCCGCGGACAGCACCCCGGGCAGCAGCAGGGGCAGGGTGACGTGGCGCAGCCGCTGCCAGGTGGAGGCACCCAGGGTGCGGGCCGCCTCCTCGAGGTCGTCGCCGCTGGCGCTCAGGATCGCCAGGGCCACGATGCCGATGAAGGGCACCTCCTTCCACAGGTACTGCAGGATCACCGCGATCGCCCAGGGGTCGAAGGTGATGGCGGGGAAGGCCGCTGGCGCGTCGAGCAGGCCGGTCTGGGCCGCCAGCCGTGACAACAGCCCGCTCTGGCCGACCAGGGCCAGGATCGCCACGGCACCGATCACGTGGGGCACGGGCAGGTTCAGCTGGAACAGGGTCGTGGCGAAGCGGCGGCCGGCACCGAGCCGCCGCAGCAGCAGGGCCGCACCGATGCCGAGCACCACCGACAGCGAGGTCGACACCACCGCCACGTACAGGGTGAGCCCCAGCGAGCGGGCGAAGCCGGGATCGGTGACCAGCTGACGGTAGGCCGCCAGGCTCGGCCCGCCCTCCCCGATGCCGAGCAGCCCGATCGAGCGCAGCCCGGCCATCACGACGGCGCCGCCGAAGAGCAGCCCGACCAGCAGCAGCGCGGGGGACAGCGCGACCCAGGTCCGCACGTCCTCATGGCGGTGCCACCACGCCGACACCGCACCCCTCACGAGCGGGGGCGTTGCTGGCGGACCACGCGCTCCCAGTCGCGGTCCAGGGCGTCGGTCAGCTCCGGTGGCGCGTCGGGCAGCCGGACCTCGGCGAGCCGCTCGGGCGGCAGGGCCAGGTCACCGAAGCCCGCGGTGACCGCGTCGATGGCGGCGCGGTCCTCGTCAGCGAGCCGCTCGACGTCGATCGCCAGGCCGTCGCCCCAGCCGTTGGCCGGGTCCAGCTTGGCGGTCTGCAGCTCCGGGTCCAGCACCAGGTCCGCGAGCACCATGGCCGCTGCCGGTTCGGCGGCGTTGACGGGGATGCCGAGGTAGTGGTGGTCACCGATCGTGCCGGTGTCCAGCACGAAGGGTCGCGCCGAGTCCGGCAGGGTGCCCGCCTCCACGTTCGCACCGATGCCGGCGGGCAGCTGGGTGAAGGTCATGTCCACCTCGCCGTTGGCGAACAGCCGGTCGAGGTCGGCGATGTCGTTGGGGTAGGTCTCGCCGCCGCGCCACAGGTGGGGGCGTAGCTCCTCAAGGACCGCGAACAGCTCGGCGGCGGCCTCCTCGTAGGCATCCTCGTCGAAGCCGTCGGCCCACGCCTCGGCGCCCCCGGACAGCTCGTACAGCCACTGGGTCAGGAACCGTGTGCCGTGGAAGGCCGGTGGCGCGGGGTAGGTGAAGCGGCCGGGGTGCTCCTCGATCCAGGTGGCCAGCTCCGCGTAGCTCCCCGGCAGCTCGGCCGCGTCGGTGCGGGTGGTGTCGTGGACGAACTGGAACTGGGCGCTGCCCCAGGGCGACTCTGCACCGTCGACGGGCAGACCGGCGTCGAGGGCCACCGCCGGGTCCTCCCAGTCGACCAGGGCCGCGTTGGGCAGCTGTTCGGCCCAGCCGGTGTGCAGCGCCCCGGCCTGGCGCATCGTGGCGTGGTTCTCCCCGTTGATCCAGATGAGGTCGATCGCACCGTCGGTGGTCCGGCCCGCCTCCAGCTCGGCGAGCACGGCGTTGACGGCGTCGGCGGTGTCGGCCAGGGGCACCCGGCGCAGGGTGATGCCGAGCTCGGCGAGCCGGGGGCCGTACACCTCGTCGACGAACCGGTTGATCTCCGTGCTGCCACCCCACATGTGCAGGTCGAGGGTGGCGCCCTCGGCGTCGGAGCGCACCTGCTCCCAGTCCGTGGGGTCCGGACCGGCCGCCGGTGCCGAGGAGGCCTGGGCACACCCCGCGGCGACCACGGCGATCACGAGCAGGAGCAGGGTGCTGCGGGGGATCGTGCGCACGGTGCCTCCTCGGGGTTCGGGTCGATCGCTCGGACAGGTGGTGGGAGCCTCGCCCGTGAGGTCGTGGGTGTTCGGAGCCGGTCTGCGGCCGTCTGAGCTGCCGCAACCCGCGGGCGGCGCTGTGGCTTCCATCCGGTCCCACCGATGGTCGGGCAGCGGCAGGGTCCCTCGGCCCTGCCGTGCCCTCCGGGCGGGGGCGAAGCTGGCGCTGCCGACCGCGTCGCGCAGCGGCCGCCTCGCGCACCGGCCGCGGCGGGCTGCGGCGACGTGACGTTGCCGCCGTCGCTCCCCTCGCCGTTCCAGCCGCGTCCCCCGTGAGGTCCCACCGTGAAGGTCCTGTCCGTCGTGCTCGGTTCCCTGGTGGCGCTCGGCCTGCTGCTGTGGGGCGGGCTGCGGGTACCGCCCCGCGCCTTCCCGGAGCCGGACGTCGCCGGTACCGAGGTGGATCGGGTCCCCCTGCCGCAGGGGCTGCCCGCACCCGTTGCGCGCTTCTACCGCGAGGTCTACGGCGACCAGCTCCCGGTGATCGAGACCGCGGTGATCACCGGCCGCGGCACGATGCGGGTGTCCGGGGTCACGCTGCCCGTGCGCTGGCGCTTCGTCCACCGCAGCGGTGCGGACTACCGCCACGACATCGAGGTGACCCTCTACCGGGCACGCGTGCTCACCATCGAGGAGCTGTTCCGCGACGGGACCGCACGGCTCGAGCTGCCCTTCGGGGTGAGCGAGGGCCCCAACGTCGACCAGGGGGCCAACCTCGCCCTGTGGTCGGAGACGATCTGGATGCCGTCGGTGTGGGTGACCGATCCCCGCGCCCGTTGGGAGGCGGTGGACGCGCACACCGCGCTGCTGGTCGTGCCCTTCGGTGACGAGGAGGAGACCTTCGTCGCGCGCTTCGACCCGGATACCGGGCTGCTGCGGCTGTTCGAGTCGATGCGGTTCAAGGGGGAGCACGAGACGACCAGGACCCTGTGGCTGAACGAGGCCGTCAGCTGGGACGAGCTCGACGGCTGGCTGCTGCCGATCGTCACCGAGATCACCTGGTTCGACGATGGCAGCCCGTGGGCGGTGCTGACCACCGAGGACGTGCGCTACAACCTCCCCCTGACCGACGACCTGCGTCCCGCGGGCTGAACCCGCCGGGCTGCACCGGCCGGCTGCACCTGCCGGCCGCGCCCGGTGGCTGCGCCCGCCGGTGACGCGCCGACCACCACCCGGAGCCCGTGGTGCGAGCACGTGAGCTGCTGCGACGCCTCGACGACACCGAGGTGGCACGGCTGACCTCGGCGGGGCTGGCTGCCGCCATCGCGGGCCAGGTACGCACCGGGCAGCTGCCGGCCGGGCTGGACCTGCCCTCCGAGCGGGATCTGGCCACGGCGCTGGGACGCAGCCGGGGCACCGTCGCCCGGACCTACGAGCAGCTGCGGTCCGAGGGCCTCGCGCACACCCGCCAGGGCGCCGGCACGACGATCGGGTGCTGCGCGGGCCCCTGGGCGTCGTCACGGGCCGCGGAGCTGGACCCGATCGCGCCCGTGGCCGC
>SKTN01000372.1 GCA_007117945.1 Nitriliruptoraceae bacterium
CGACGAGGCCGAGGAGACCGATGAGGCCGAGGAGGCCGCCCCCGAGGGCGACTACCGCGGCTGCCTGGTGACCGACCAGGGCGGTGTCGACGACGCCTCCTTCAACGAGACCGCGTGGGCCGGCATGCAGCGCGCCGAAGCGGAGCTGGGTGTGGAGATCTCCGTGCTGGAGTCCCAGTCGGAGTCGGACTTCGAGCCCAACATCCAGGCCTTCGTCGACCAGGACTGCGACCTGATCGTCACCGTGGGCTTCCTGCTCGGCGAAGCCACCCAGGAGGCCGCCGACGCCAACCCCGACCAGCTGTTCGCGATCGTGGACGAGGGCATCGAGGGTGACAACCTCCTCGGCCTGACCTTCGCCACCGAGGAGGCCGGCTTCCTGGCGGGCTACGTCGCCGCCGCGATGACCGAGTCCGGCACCATCGGCACCTACGGCGGACTCAACATCCCGCCGGTGACGGTGTTCATGGACGGCTACCTCGCCGGTGCCGCCTACTACAACGAGGAGTTCGGCACCGACGTCGTCGTCGAGGGCTGGGACGGCGAGGACGGCCTGTTCACGGGCAACTTCGAGTCCCAGGACGACGGCCGCAACATCACCGACACCCTGCTCCAGGCGGGCGCCGACATCATCATGCCCGTCGCGGGTCCGGTGGGCCTGGGTACCGCCACCGCCATCGAGGACTTCGGCCAGGGCACCATGATCTGGGTCGACACCGACGGCTACGAGTCCACGCAGTTCGGTGAGCTCATGCTGACCTCGGTGATGAAGAACATGGACGTGGCCGTCTTCGACGCCATGGCTGCCGTGGTCAACGACACCTTCGAGGGTGGCATCTACGTCGGCACCCTCGAGAACGACGGCGTGGGCATCGCACCCTTCCACGACTTCGAGGACGAGGTACCCGACGAGGTCAAGGACGCCATCGACGAGCTGATCGCCGGCATCAACGCGGGCGAGATCTCCGTGGACCCGGCCGACTACTGATCGGTCGGAACCGGTGAGCTGACGGCGGGGTGCCCGGCAACGGGCACCCCGCCGCGCTCGGTGGTTGGGACGGTGGGGGCCGCCGGCTAGCGTGCGCGGACGGTCATCACCGTGAGGTCGATGGGGCCCCGAGGGAGGCCCGAGGGAGGTCAGCTGTGCGCCTCGAGCTGCAGGCGATCACCAAGCGCTTCCCCGGCGTGGTCGCCAACGATGCCGTCGACCTGGTGGTCGAGTCGGGCGAGGTCCACGGCCTGCTGGGGGAGAACGGCGCGGGCAAGTCCACGCTGATGAACATCCTCTACGGCCTCTACGGCGCCGACGAGGGGCAGATCCTGGTCGACGGGCAGCGCCTCGAGCTCGACGACCCCGGCGACGCGATCGATGCCGGCATCGGCATGGTCCACCAGCACTTCATGCTCGTGCCGGTGTTCACCGTGGCGGAGAACATCGTGCTCGGCGTCGAGCACACCCGCCGGCTGGGCAAGCTCGACCGCGCGCGGGCCTCCACCGAGGTGGCGGCGCTCGCCGAACGCTCGGGGCTGCCCGTCGACCCCGACGCCCTGGTCGAGGATCTGCCCGTCGGGATCCAGCAGCGTGTGGAGATCCTCAAGGCGCTCTACCGCGACGCGCGGCTGCTGATCCTGGACGAGCCCACGGCGGTGCTCACCCCCCAGGAGGCCGACGACCTGTTCGACGCGATCCGGGCGTTCACCGCCGAGGGCCGGTCGGTGATCTTCATCTCCCACAAGCTGCGTGAGCACCGGGCCATCGCCGACCGGATCAGCGTCCTGCGCCGGGGCCGCATCGTCGGCACCGCCGACCCCCGCACCACCTCGGAGCAGGAACTGGCCAACCTGATGGTGGGCCGGCCCGTGGAGCTGTCGGTGTCCAAGCCCGCGGCCACAGCCGGCGACGCCGTCCTCGCCGTCGCCGGGCTGGGCGTCGAGAACGCCCTGGGCGGCAGGGTGGTCGAGGACGTCGACCTGACGATCCACGCCGGGGAGATCGTGGCCGTGGCCGGGGTGGAGGGCAACGGTCAGAGCCCCCTGGTGCGGGCCATCACCGGCCTGCAGGACATCGCCGAGGGCACCGTCCACATCGCCGGACGGGCCGTCAAGGGCGCCACCCGCAAGCAGGTCCTGCGCGACGGCACGGGCCACGTGCCCGAGGACCGGGGCAGCGAGGGGCTGGTCGCGGACTTCTCCGTGGCCGAGAACCTGGTGCTCAACCTGTGGGACGCGGAGCCCTTCGCCCGCCGGGGCACCCTGCAGTTCGCCGCGATCAACGCCCACGCCCGCGAACTGGTGGACGCCTACGACATCCGCACACCCTCGATCGCCACCACCGCGGGCAGCCTGTCGGGCGGCAACCAGCAGAAGCTGGTGGTGGCGCGGGAGTTCGACCGGCCCATCGACCTGCTGGTCGCCTCCCAGCCCACCCGGGGGGTGGACGTCGGCTCCATCGAGTACATCCACACCCAGCTCGTGGCCAAGCGTGACGAGGGCACCGCGGTCCTGCTGGTGTCCTCCGAGCTCGACGAGGTGCTGGCGCTCGCCGACCGCGTGGCCGTGATGTTCCACGGCCGACTGGTGGGGCCCTTCGACACCCCGATCTCCAAGGAGGCCGTCGGCCGGATGATGGCCGGTGCCGACCCCGCCGAGGTGCTCGGCACCCCACCGGGAGGGGACACGTGAGCGACCAGCAGCCACCCCAGCCACCTCCCGGGGACGACGACGCCGACGCTGGGCGCCCCGAGGACGCTGGCCCCGTCGCGGTCACCGAGGCGGAACTCGCCCAGGCGGAGATCGAGGCCGCCAAGGAACGCGCGGCCGACACCGCTGCGGTCACCCTGGACGCCACCTTCAGCCAGCGGCTGATCGCGGCGCTGACGGGCACCAGCGTGACCGTGACGATCCTGGCCTTCGTCTCTGCCCTGGTCATCGGCGCCTTCATCATCGCGGTCAGCGAGGACGCGGTGCGCGAGGCGCTGGGCTACTTCTTCGCCCGGCCCACCGACGCCTTCCGGACCGGTTTCGACGCCGTGGGCTCGGCCTACCTGGCGCTGCTGCAGGGGTCGCTCGGCGGGGTGCCCCAGGTGTCGGAGACCCTGGTCTCCTCGACCCCGCTGATCCTGACCGGGCTCGCGGTGGCCGTGCCCCTGCGTGCGGGGCTGTTCAACATCGGCGCCGAGGGCCAGTTCGTCGCCGGCGGGATGGTCGCCGGGCTGGTGGGCTTCGCCATCACCGGGCTGCCGATGGTGGTCCACCTGCCCCTGGCGCTGGCTGCGGGCATCGCCGCGGGTGCGGCCTACGGCTGGGTACCGGGGGTGCTCAAGGCCCGTACCGGCGCCCATGAGGTCATCTCGACCATCATGCTCAACAACATCGGCCTGCTGGTCAGCGGCTACCTGATCTCCACCACCCTGTTCCGCCGCCCCGACCGCGCCGACCCGATCTCCCGCTCGGTGGAGGAGAGCGCACGGTTCCCCCGGCTGATCTGGTGGGAACCGAGCCTGCGCGTCAACGCCAGCCTCCTGGTGGCCCTGGCCCTGGCCGTGGCGATCTTCTGGCTGGTGGAGCGTTCCACCCGCGGCTTCGAACTCAACGCCGTCGGCATGAACCCGCGGGCCGCCACCGCCGCCGGGATGAGCCCGGGACGCAGTGTCATCCTGGCGATGACCACAGGTGGCGCCATGGCCGGTGCCGCCGGCGCCGCGGTGATCCTCGGGCTGCAGTACCGCCTGACGATCGGCTTCTCCGCCGGGCTCGGGTTCGACGGCATCACCGTCGCCCTGCTCGGGCGGGGCCGGATCGGCGGCACCGTGGCCGCCGGGGTGCTGATCGGGGCGCTGAAGGCGGGCGGCCGCAACATGCAGGCCCAGACCGGGACCTCCCTGGAGCTGGCCCTGGTGATCCAGGCGCTGATCATCGTGTTCATCGCCGCGCCGGGCCTGGTGCGGGCGATCTTCCGCATCAAGGCCGAGGACCTGGCGACGACCCAGGTCTCGAAGGGGTGGGGCGGATGAGCCAGACCATGACGGCCCCGGCTGGCCAGCGCCGCCGCGAGCGGCGCTTCGGGATCTTCTCCCTGCTGGTGCTCGCGATCATGCTCGGGGTGTTCGCCACCTCGGCGCGGGGTGAGCAGGCCACCTTCGTGCTCAACGACGCCCGGGGGCAGCTGTTCGAGCTGCCGAACCTGGTCGTCACCGTGGTGCCCGCGGTGCTGGTGCTGTCCGCGGTCGTTGCGGTGATCGCCTACCGGCAGTTCACCACCGGCTTCGGATCGAAGGCGGTCATCGTGGTCGGGGTGGTGGCCCTGCTGTTCGTGATGGCCTTCCTGACCTGGGCTGCAGCCGGCGGGCAGCTGTCGGTGGTCGGCCTGCTGCGCGGGTCCCTGGCGCGTGCGACACCCATCGCCCTGGGTGGCCTGGCCGGCGTGGTGTGCGAGCGCGCCGGGGTGATCAACATCGCCATCGAGGGCCAGTTCCTGGCCGGTGCCTTCACCGCAGCCGTGGTGTCCTCCCTGGCCAGCGACCCGTGGATCGGGCTGCTGGGCGGCATCGGCGCCGGCGTGCTGGTGGCCTTCATGCTCGCCGGGCTGACGATCCGCTTCAAGGCCGACCAGATCGTGGTGGGCGTGGTCCTGATCGTCTTCGCCACGGGTGTGACCTCCTTCCTCAACACCCAGGTGCTCTCGGGGAACCCCGAGCTGAACTCACCCACCCGCTTCACCGCGATCGCGATCCCGGTGCTCAGCGAGATCCCCCTGATCGGCCCCGTGCTGTTCCGCCAGTCGATGCTGGTGTTCGGGATGCTCTTCGCCGTCGGGGCCCTGCACTACGCGCTGTTCAAGACCCGCTGGGGGCTGCGCCTGCGGTCGGTCGGTGAGCACCCCAAGGCCGCCGACACCGTCGGCATCAACGTGCTGGCCACCCGCTACAAGGCGGTGCTGCTCGGCGGGGTGTTCGCCGGGATCGGCGGGGCCTGGTGGACCCTCGACGCCGTGGGCCAGTTCTCCCGGGAGATGACCGGTGGGCGGGGCTTCATCGCCCTGGCCGCGATGCTGGTGGGTCGCTACAGCCCCGTGGGCGCCTTCGGTGCCGCCCTGATCTTCGGTTTCTCCGACCAGATCGCCACCTCGCTGCAGCTGCTGCGGGTGCCGGTGCCCTCGGACCTGCTGCTCACCGCCCCGTACCTGGTCACGATCCTGGTGGTGGCCGGCCTGATGGGGCGCCTGCGGCCCCCCGCGGCCAACGGCAAGCCCTACACCAAGGAGTGAGCGGTGCCGGCGGCTCAGCCCTGCAGTAGCGCTGCGATCCGCTCGATGCCCTCGGTGAGGTCCTCGTCGCTCAGCGCGTAGGAGATCCGCGCGTAGCCCGGGGCGCCGAACGCCTCACCGGGCACCAGCGCCACCTTCGCGTCGGTCAGGAGCACGTCAGCGAGCTCCAGGCTGGTCTCGACGTGACGGCCCGCCACCTGGCGATCCAGGACCCCCTCGAAGGAGGGGAACACGTAGAAGGCTCCCTCGGGCTCCACCACGCTGACCCCGGCGATCGCAGAGAGCGACTCGACCGCCAGCCGACGGCGACGATCGAAGGCTTGGCGCATCTCCTCGACGGCGGTCTGTGGCCCGGTCAGCGCCTCTATCGCGGCGGCCTGGGCGATGTTGCAGACGTTGGAGGTGACCTGGCTCTGGAGCTTGGCCATGCCGGCGGCGAGCTCCGGGGGAGCGACCGCCCAACCGACACGCCAGCCGGTCATCGCGTAGGACTTGGCCACCCCGCTGACGATGATGGTGCGCTCGGCGGCCGCAGGTGCCACCTGTGGCAGCGAGGTGAAGGCGGCATCGCCGTAGACCAGCCGCTCGTAGATCTCGTCGGTCACGACCCAGATGCCGTGCTCCGCGGCCCACGCGCCGATGGCGGCCGTCTGCTCCGGGGGGTAGACGGCACCCGTCGGGTTGGAAGGTGAGACGAACACCAGTGCCTTCGTCCGCTCCGTCCGGGCCGCTTCCAGTTGGTCCACCGTCGCGAGGAACCCGCTGTCGGTGCTCGTCGCGACGGCGACCGGCACACCACCAGCGAGCTTGATCTGCTCCGGGTAGCTCACCCAGTAGGGCGCGGGGACGATGACCTCATCACCCGGGTCCAGCAGCGACATGAACACGTTGTACAGGGCGTGCTTGCCGCCGTTGGCGATGACGACCTGGCTGAGGTCGTAGTCCTGCCCCGAGGACGCCGAGGTCGCCGCGGCGACGATCTCGCGCAGCACCGGCTGACCGCCGACGGGGGAGTAGCGGTGCGCGGCCGGTGTCAGCGCCGCGCTCCGCGCCGCCTCGACGACGTTGGCCGGCGTGGCGAAGTCGGGTTCACCGGCACCGAAACCGATCACTGGCTCCCCAGCCGCCTTCAACGCTTTCGCCTTGGCATCCACCGCCATGGTGGGGGACGCCTCCATCTCGCGGATGCGACGGGCCAGGGTCACGATGTGCTCGATTGTCTCGACGATGGTCGGCCGCGGAAGGACGCCGCAGCTGCTCGACAGCCTAACCCCGTTGTGCCACTGGCTCCTTCGTGCGCGGCACACCGCCATGGACGAGGCAGCGACGCGCCCCCAACCGAGGTGGTCGGGGGCGCGTCGTGGGGTCGTGCCGTGGAGCTACAGGATCAGCGAGCCGAACACGAACCCGAAGATCACCGCGAGGATGATGTTGACGATGCCGGGGATCATGAACGGGTGGTTGAAGACGTACTTGCCGATGCGGGTGGAGCCGCTGTCGTCCATCTCGACCGCCG
>SKTN01000427.1 GCA_007117945.1 Nitriliruptoraceae bacterium
AGCCGTGTGGTCGTCCAGACCCGGGAACCCGATCACCCCGCGATCGCGGCGCTGGCGGCCTGGGACCCGGGTGGCTTCTGGCGGCACGAGGCAGCCGTACGTGCGGAGTTGCGCTTCCCCCCCGCGGCGCACGCGGTCCGGCTGAGCACGCCGGTTGGTGCCAGCCTGGACGGCCAGTCCCTCGCGGCGCGCCTGCGTGCCGCACTCCCGGACGGCGATGAGCTCCTCGGTCCGGTCCCCGGGGACGGCCGCGATGGCTATCTGCTCAAGTGCGACGACCGCGCGGCGAGCCTGGCGGCCCTGGCCCCCGTGCGGGCTGCGGCCAGCCGGGCCGGCAGTGACCTGCGCATCGATGTGGATCCCGTGGACGCCGTGTGACCGGGGTCGGTCCGTTGTGCGCGTGGTGCGCCTCGCGGCACCCGCGGTCACCAGCCGGTGGTGTCCCGGCCCAGGTGCGCGAGCAACCGGCCGCAGGGACGGGGGCCGGCCGCGGGGGCTGGCCACGGGGGCCGGCTTCGGGGACGGGGCTGGCACCGGCACGACGCCGTGCGGTGGTGACCGGGTGGGCGGCGCGTACCATCACGCCAACGAGCCAGAGCATCGTCGCACCCGTGAGGTTCCCGCGTGGCCAGGATGGAGATCCGCATCTTCGGCGACCCCGTGCTGCGCCAGCGCGCCCACGAGGTCACCGACTTCGACGGCCGGCTGGCCACCCTGGCCGAGGACATGCTGGAGACCATGCGTGGGGCCGACGGGGTCGGGCTGGCCGCGAACCAGGTCGGGGTACTCAAGCGCCTGTTCACCTGGGAGGTGGAGCACGAGGCCGAGGACGGTGCCCGGTCCCGGGAGGGCGGCGCCGTGGTCAACCCGCAGCTGACCGACGCCAGCGAGGACCTGCAGGACGGTGACGAGGGCTGCCTGTCCTTCCCCGGGCTGTTCTACCCGGTGGAGCGGCCGCTGAAGGTCGAGGTCGCCTACCAGGACCTCGCCGGTGACGACCACCGGGTCCAGCTGCAGGGCCACTACGCGCGCATCTGGCTCCACGAGATGGACCACCTCAACGGCATCCTGTTCGTCGACCACCTCGCCGCCCACGACCGCAAGGCCGCGCTGAAGCAGATGCGCGAGTACCGCCTGGCGCAGGGCCTCGACGACCCCGAGCCGCCACGGCCCGGTGGGCTGCTCCTCGGCCGGCGCCGCTGACCGACCCCGCCGTCGGCAACCGGCGGTCGTCCCGCCCGGGACCACCGCCGCGATCGACCCGCTGCACCCGACACCTGTGACGAGGACAACCGCCGTGCGCATCGCCTTCCTGGGGACCCCCGAGGTCGCCGTCCCCGCCCTCGAGGCGCTCGTCGCCGCCGAGGACGTCGAGATCGCCGCCGTGCTGTGCAACCCCGACCGGCCCCGGGGCCGCAAGGGCACCCCGGTGCCGCCGCCGGTCAAGGTCGCCGCCGAGGCCCACGGGCTCGAGGTGTGGCAGCCGACGAAGCCACGGGAGGTCCTCGAGGAGCTGCGTGGCCTCGAGCTCGATGCCTGCGCCGTGGTGGCCTACGGCGCCCTGCTGCCCAAGGACGTGCTGGCGGCCGGGGGACGGGGGTTCGTGAACCTGCACTTCTCCCTGCTGCCCCGGTGGCGCGGCGCCGCCCCCGTGCAGCACGCCCTGCGCGCCGGCGACGAGGTCACGGGGATCACCACCTTCGTGCTCGACGAGGGCATGGACACCGGGCCGGTGCTGCGTCGCGTCGAGGTGGCCGTGGAGCCGGGGGAGCGCACGGGCTCCCTGCTGGCACGGCTGGCGCAGCTCGGCGCCCCCGTGCTCCTGGAGTCCCTGCGGGCCCTGCACGCGGGCGAGGAACCCGTCCCGCAGCCGACCACCGGTGCGACCCTGGCGCCCAAGATCACCCCCGAGGACGTGGTCCTCGACCTCGCTCGACCCGCGGTGGAGGTGGACCGCCTGGTCCGCAGCGCCGACCCGGCCCCCGGTGCACACACCACCTTCCGTGGCGCCCGACTGAAGGTGTTCGACGCCCCACCCCTCGACCGTGCCGCCGCGGCCATGGCCGCCGAGGCGGCCGGAGGTGACCCGGCACCGGGCACGGTGCTCGCCGTGGACCGCGACGGCGTGGTGGTGACCTGCGGTGAGGGAGTGGTGCGCCTCAGGGAGGTGCAACCCGCGGGCAAGCCCCGTATGGCCGCCGCCGACTTCGCCAACGGCGCGCGCATCGAGGTGGGGGAGCGGCTGGGCGTGGACGGCCAGGACACGTGAGCTCGCCAGCGGCGGGCATGGCCGCCCGCCAGGCCGCCCTCAGTGCCCTGGCCCGGGTGGAGGAGGACGGCGCCTGGTCCAACCTGGCCGTCCCGGAGGCCATCGCCCACCTCGACCAGGCCCGCGACCGCGCCTTCGCCGCCCACCTGGCCTACGAGACGCTGCGCTGGGAGGGCACCCTGGACGCGGCGCTGGCCGGCGTGCTGACCCGGCCGCTGTCGGAGGTGGAGCCCGCGCTGCGCCGCGTCCTGCGCCTGGGTGCGACCCAGCTGCTGGTCAGCGACGTGCCGGACCGTGCGGCGGTGGACACCTCGGTGCAGTTGGCCCGGCGCGCCGTGCCGAAGCGGCGCAGCGCCGGGGCCGGGGGGTTCGTCAACGGCGTGCTGCGGGCCCTGGTCCGTCGCGGGGGCGACCTCGGTGGGCCGGACCGTGACGAGGACCCCGTGGGCCACCTCGCGCTGCACACCGGTCACCCTGCCTGGATCGTGGAGGACCTCCTGCCGCGCTACGGGATCGAGCGCACGGCGGCGATCCTCGCCGCCGACGACGTGGCACCGGGGGTGACGCTGCGGGCCAACGGGGACCGCGACGCGCTGCTCGCCGAGCTCGTGGCGGCGGGGGTGCAGGCGCGGCCGGGCGCCACGCCGGTGACGGTCCGCGCCCCCGGCGCGGACCCGCGGAGCCTGGCCGCGGTGCGCGAGGGTCGGGCGGTGGTCCAGGACGAGGCGTCGGTACGGGTCACCCTGGCCACGGGTGCCAGCCGCGGGGACCGGGTCCTGGACCTGTGCGCGGGCCCGGGGGGCAAGACCACCCACCTCGCCCACCTCGTCGGCAGGGGCGGGCAGGTCACCGCCGTGGAGCTCCACCCCCACCGCGCACGCCTGATCACCGAGGCCGCGGCACGCCAGGGCATCGACATCGACGTGCGCGTCGGCGACGCCCGCACCCCACCCCTCGAGCCGGACGCCCGCTTCGACGTGGTCCTGCTGGACGCGCCCTGCACGGGGCTCGGCACGGGTCGGCGGCGCCCGGAGGTCCGCTGGCGACGCAGCCCCAAGGACGCCACCGAGCTGGCGGAGCTCCAGGCGCAGCTGCTGGGCACCGCGGCGGACCTCGTGGCCGTCGGTGGGCAGCTGACCTACGCGGTGTGCACCTGGACCGCGACGGAGACCACCGGGGTGGTCGATGGCTTCGCGCCGGTGGCGGCGGCCCGCGGCCTCACGCCCACGGGCACCACGCAGCTGCTCCCCGACAGCGACGACACCGACGGGATGTTCATCGCCACCTGGCAGGCGGGGTGAGGCGGTGGCGTACCGCCGGCTCACGGGTCGGGGTGCTGGCTAGGCTGGGAGGCCACGGTCCCGCGGGGACGGTCGCGACGGCGTGGCCGCCCACACGGCACGCCCGGGCGGCCCCGCTGCCGACCAGCGACCAGCCGCCAGGGGTGGCGGGAGGGGGTTGACGGTGTACGAGCGTTCCATCGCTCCCTCGATCCTGTCGGCGGACTTCGCCCGGCTCGGTGCGGAGGTCGCCGAGGTCGCCGAGGTCGTGCCCACGATCCACGTCGACGTGATGGACGGCCACTACGTGCCCAACATCACCCTGGGACACCCCGTGGTCGCCTCGCTCCGGCGCGCCACGGACCGCGTGCTCGACTGCCACCTGATGATCACCGACCCGGCCACCTACGCGCCGCAGCTCGTCGAGCTCGGTGCGGACCACGTGACCTTCCACCCCGAGGTGGAGGACGATCCCCTCGCGCTGATCCACCGGCTGCGCGACCAGGGCGCCAGCGTCGGCGTGGCGATCAAGCCGGCCCACCCCCTGGCGATGGTCACCGAGCTGCTCGCGCACGTCGACCTGCTGCTGGTGATGACCGTGGAGCCCGGCTTCGGTGGGCAGGCCTTCCTGCCCGAGGCGGTCGGCAAGGTCACCGAGGCCGTCACCTGGCGGGCCCGGCACCACGCCGAGTTCCGCATCCAGGTCGACGGCGGCATCGCCCCGGCCACGGTGGCCACGGCCGCCGCTGCGGGTGCCGAGGTGCTGGTGGCCGGCTCCGCGGTGTTCGGCGCCCCGGACCGGCCCGCCGCGGTCCGCGAGCTCCTCGCCCTCGCCGAGGCCGCCGGAGGCGACGCGTGAGTGCCCGGATCCTGGTGGCTGACGACGACGAGGACATCCGTGCCTACCTGGAGGTCACCCTCCAGCTCGCGGGCTTCGAGGTGCTGCTGGCCACCGACGGCGCCGAGGCCCTGGCCCTGGCCCGCAACGAGCACCCCGATGTGGTGGTGCTCGACGTCATGATGCCCAACCTCGACGGCATCGAGGCCCTGCGCCAGATGCGCGAGGACCCGCGCACCAGCCACGTCCCCGTGATGCTGCTCACCGCGCGGGTGCAGACCGGCGACGCCATCACGGGCCTGGACGCCGGTGCCGACGACTACCTGACCAAGCCCTTCGACCCCGACGAGCTGGTCGCCCGCGTCCGCGCGGCGATCCGTCGCGCCGACACCCAGCGCACCCGCAACCCCCTGACCGGGCTGCCCGGCAACGAGTCCATCCTGGCCCGGCTCTCCCACCTGCTCGCCACGCCCGGTGGCTTCGCCCTGCTCTACGTCGACCTCGACCGGTTCAAGCCCTACAACGACCACTACGGCTTCCTGCGCGGCGACGAGGCCCTCAGCGCCCTCGGCTCCATGCTCCAGGCCGTGCGTGACGAGCTCGACGACCCCGAGGCCTTCGTCGGCCACGTCGGCGGCGACGACTTCGTGGTGCTGGTACGCCCCGACCTGGCGGAGCACACGGCGCAGGAGATCTGTCGCCGCTTCGACGCCCTGGTGCCCTCGCTGTACGACCGGGCGGATCTGGCCGCCGGCGGGATCGAGGTCACCGACCGCCAGGGGGTCGTACAGCGCTTCGACCTGCTGTCGCTGTCGATCGGCATCGCCTCCACGGCCATCCGTGAGTTCGAGCACCACGGTGACATGGTCGCCACCGCCACGGAGATGAAGCGCTACGCCAAGGGCCGCACCACCCCCGGCTCCGCCTACCGCATCGACCGTCGCGCCGAGGAGGACGTGGTGGAGATCGAGGTCGAGCTCCCGTGAGGCCCACCCGCGCGATCCCCACCCCCCGGTGAGCGGGGCCCGACCGAACCCCACCGAGCGCGCCGCCCTGGCACGCGCGGGCGCGATGGCCGCGCCCCACGGCCCCCTGGTCAGTCCCAACCCCGCCGTGGGCTGCGTGCTGCTCGCCGACGGGAACGTCGTCGGCGAGGGCGTGACGCAGCCGCCCCCCGGCCCCCACGCCGAGGTGGTGGCCCTGGCCGCCGCCGGGAGCGCCGCCCAGGGTGCCACCGCCGTGGTGACCCTGGAGCCCTGCGCCCACCACGGTCGCACCCCACCCTGCACCGACGCGCTCATCGCGGCAGGCGTGGCACGGGTGGTGATCGCCCACCCCGATCCGCACGCCATCGCCGCCGGGGGCGCCCGGCGCCTGGCCGACGCGGGCATCGAGGTGGTGGGCCCGCTGCCCGACGACGATCCCTTCCGCGGCGCCGTGGCCGGCGCCCTGGAGGGGTTCCTGTGCGCCGTGCGCCGGGCTCGCCCCCACGTCACGCTCAAACTCGCCCGCACCGCGGACGGCCACGTCACCAACCCCACAGGGGCGCGCTGGGTCACGGGTGGGGCCGCACGCCGTGCGGTGCACCGCTGGCGCGCCGCCGTGGACGGGGTGCTGGTGGGCGTGGGCACGGTGCTGGCCGACGATCCCCGTCTCGATGTCCGCGACGTCGCGACGGACCACCAGCCCCGACCGGTGGTACTGGACGCGACCCTGCGCACGCCCCCCACGGCCCGGGTGGTGCGACCGGGAACCGTGCTCGTCGCCGCCCCGGCTGCGGGGGACCCGAGCAGGCAGCGGCACCGGGCCGAGCGTCTCGCCGAGCAGGGCGTGGAGGTGCGCCGGGTGGCTGCGGGGCCCACGGGTCGCGGGGTGGACCTGCCCGCGGCACTGGGCGCGCTGGCCGAGCTCGGGATGGTGTCCCTGCTGGCCGAGCCGGGCCCTACGCTGGCAGGCGCGCTGCTCGACGCGGAGCTCGTCGACCGGCTCGTGCTGCACGTCGCGGTCGGGCTCGGTGACGGCCCGCTGGACGGTGCCCTGGCCCCGCCACCCGGGGCACCCTGGCGCACCGAACGCAGCGGTGGCGCCGGTGCGGACGCGGTGGTGCACCTGCTGCCCCCCACCGGCGCCGCCTGACCCCCGAACCCGTCCCGCACCACAGCCAAGGAGCCAGGATGTTCACCGGCATCGTCGAGGAGCTCGGCCAGGTGGCCGCCATCGACGTCCACGACGGCCACGCGCGCCTCCACATCCGCTGCGACCAGGTGGTCGAGGGTGCGGTGGTGGGCGACTCCATCGCCGTGGACGGCACCTGCCTGACGGTCACGACCCTGCCCGGGGACGGCTTCACCGCGGACCTGATGGCCGAGACCCTGCGGGCCAC
>SKTN01000252.1 GCA_007117945.1 Nitriliruptoraceae bacterium
GAGGGCGGCGGCCGTGAGCGTGGTGGCCGCGAGCGCGGCGACCGTGACCGTGGCGGCAGCGGTGAGGGCGGCGGTGGCCGTACCCGGACCCGTACCCGTAGCCGGTCGCGCGACCGCGACTGAGTCCCTCCTTCGCAGTGCACGTTGCGGGCGGCCCTCCGGGCCGCCCGCAACCCGTGTGAGGGGTGGTTCCCGCCCTTCGCCGGTCCCGTCGAGCGGAAGCTGTGGGGCCCCACAACGTGCGGTGGCCGCCAGGGTCGTGGCGCGGGGATGCCGCTACGGGCGTGCCGGCAGCTGCGGCCAGCCACAGCTTGCGGCAGGAGATGGCGCCAACCCGTACGGGCTGGGGTTCCCGTACGCTCCGACCGGCGATCCGCGCCACGGCCCGCGACGGAGCACGAGGTTCCCCTTGACCCACCGGACCACGACCCTTGCCTCGGGTGTGCGCGTCGTCACGGAGGCCATGAGCTCCGTGCGTTCCGTCACCCTCGGGCTGTGGCTCGACGTCGGCTCCCGCGACGAGCGCCCAGAGGAGGCCGGCTGCTCACACTTCCTGGAGCACACCCTGTTCAAGGGCACCGCGACCCGCTCCGCCCGCGACATCGCGGAGGCGATGGACGCCGTGGGAGGGGAGCTGAACGCCTTCACCTCCAAGGAGCTGACCTGCTTCCACGCCCGGATCCTGGACGCGGACCTGCCCCTGGCCTTCGAGATCCTGGCGGACATGCTGATCACCGCCCGCAACCGCCCGGAGGACATCGAGGCGGAGCGGCAGGTCGTCCTCTCCGAGCTCGATGCCCTGGGCGACGCTCCCGACGAGCTGGTCCACACCGAGTTCTGTCAGCTCCTCCTCGGTGCGCACCCCCTGGCGGCGGAGACCCTCGGCACCGTCGACTCGATCTCCCGGCTCGATCGCGACACGATCCACGCCTACTACCTCGACCGCTACCGCCCCGGCTCGGTGGTGGTGGCCGCCGCGGGCAACCTCGACCACGACCGTGTGGTCGCCCTCGCCGACCAGCTCCTGGGCGACCTCGGTCGACCCGGCGCCACCACCGCGACGCGGAGCCCCGTGGATGGCTACCGCACCGGGCAGATCCGGATCCGCCACCGGCCCAGCGAACAGGCCCACCTGGTCCTGGGCGCCGGCGGTCTCGACCAGCACGACGGTGACCGCTTCGCCCTCAAGGTCCTCGACGTGGTGCTGGGTGGGGGCATGTCCTCACGGCTGTTCCAGGAGATCCGCGAGGTACGGGGGCTGGCCTACTCGACCTTCAGCTACGCCGCCTCCTACACCGACGCCGGCCTGGTCGCCGCCTACGTCGGCACACCGCCGGGCAAGGTCGACGAAGCCCTCGGGGTGCTCAGCGCGGAGCTGGACCGGATCGCCGACGATGTCACCAGGGCCGAGGTGGAGCGTGCCAAGGGGGCGCTGACCGGCGGCACCGTCCTCGGGCTCGAGGACACCGGCTCGCGGATGTCCCGCCTCGGCAAGCAGGTGGTGACCGGCGCGGAGCTCCTCGGTGTGGAGGAGGCGCTGACCCGCATCGCCGCCGTGGACGTCGACGCCGTGCGCGCGGTCGCCGCGCGGGTCCTGACCCGGCCCCGCGATCTGGCGCTGGTCGGGCCCTTCGCACCCGAGGAGGCGGACCGCTTCCTCGACGTGGTGGCCTGAGGATGCCGGCCGTCACGCCCTGGACCGAGGTCGCCGACCGCATCTGGGTGCGGCGCTACGACCCCTTCGACGTCAACGTGACCGTGGTCGCCGGCGGCCACGGCGTGCTGCTGGTCGACACCCGCACCTCGCTGCACGAGGCCGCCGAGGTGCGCCGACACCTCGCGGAACTGCCCGTCGGCGCCCCCACCGCCGTGGCGCTGACCCACGCGCACCTCGACCACAGCCTGGGGGCGGGCGCCTTCCCCGGGGTGCCGCTGTACGCGAGCCGCGGCTGCCGCCAGACCCTGACCCGGCACGGGGTCGCGGAGCGTGAGCGCTGGCTGGAGTGGCTGGACGAGGAGCACCACCCGCACCTGCGGGCCAGCCCGATCCCCGTCCCGGACCACCTGGTGGAGGGGCGGCACCGCATCGACCTCGGCGACCGCGACGTGGACCTGCTGCTGCTCGGGCACGGTCACACCGACCACGACCTCGTGCTCCACGTCGCCGATGCGGACACGGTGCTCGCCGGCGACCTGGTGGAGGTGGGGGCACCGCCGGCCTTCGAGGACGCCTACCCCTACGAGTGGCCCGCCACCCTGGCCCGCATCGAGTCCCTGGACGCCGAGGTGGTGGTTCCCGGTCACGGGGAGCCGTCCTCGCGCAAGCTCCTGGCGATCCGCCGGCAGCAGCACGCCCACCTCGCCGCGCTGTGCCGGGAGGTGGTCGGGGGCGTCCGTTCGGCGACCAGCGCGATGGTCATGTCCCCCTTCCCGGAGGCCACGACCCGGGTGGCCCTGGACCGTGCCGCGGCCACCGCCGGCTGAGGGTGCCGCGGGGGAGCGGCGGACCGCGGCGGTGGGGCCGCGGTGCCAGTGTGTGGCCAGGGTGGTTCGGAGCTGGGCGTGGTCCCAGGGATCGGCCAGGCCTGGGAGCTGGGGGAGCTGTGTGCCGCGACTGGTGGTCGGGAGCTGGGCGTGGGCCCAGGGATCGACCACGGCGGGGCGAGGACCCGCGGCAGCGGTCCTCCGCAGGTTCCCGTCGGCCCCGGTCCTCCACAGCTGGCCGTCGGCTCCCGATCCTCCGCAGGTCCCCGACCCCCGGCCGCCGGAGCGGCGGCGCCCCTGTCCTCACGCGTAGGCTCAGCGGTGCACAGCCAGGGACGGGCCCCGCCGGGCGCGTCCACCCAGCGGACATCGAGGTCGAGGTGCGGATCGGGGTCGTCGGAGCCGGAGGACGGATGGGCGCAGAGGTGTGCCGGGCGGTGGCCGCCGCGGCGGACCTCGACCTGGTCGCCGCCGTCGATCCCGGGGTCGCGGGACGTTCCCTGGCCGAGGTCGCCGGCCTCGAGGGGGCCGTCGGGGAGCTGGTCGTCGCCGAGGACCGCTCGGCCCTGCTCGAGGCCGGGACCGAGGTGGCGGTGGAGTTCACCGGGCCAGGCGCCGTGGGTGACAACCTCGTGTGGCTGCTGGAGCAGGGCATCCACGCGGTGGTCGGTGCCACGGGCATCGGCGAAGCCGACCTCGCCCGGGCCCGGGAGCTGGCCGCCGCGGGCGCGGCCAACGCCCTCGTCGCCCCCAACTTCGCCATCGGTGCGGTGCTGTTGATGGGCTTCGCTGAGCAGGCTGCCCGCCACCTCCCCCACGTCGAGGTGGTGGAGCTCCACCACGACCGCAAGGTCGACGCGCCCTCGGGGACGGCGCTGCGCACCGCCGAGCTCGTCGCCGAGGCCCGCGGGACGGCTCCCGATGCCCCCGCCGGGGACGACGCGCACCCCGGCGCCCGGGGAGCAACCCACGCTGGCGTGCGCGTGCACAGCGTCCGCCTGCCGGGGCTCGTCGCCCACCAGGAGGTCATCTTCGGCGGTCAGGGTCAGACGCTCACGATCCGCCACGACTCCCTGGACCGCAGCTCCTTCATGCCGGGGGTGCTGCTCGCGTGCCGGGAGGTGGCGGGCCTCGACGGCCTGGTCGTCGGGCTCGAGCACCTGTTGTGAAGGCCAGCGCACCTCGGCGCCTCGAGAGGTGCACTCACCGGCCGAGCTGCCGTGGGGTGATGGGGCCGTGTCGAGGTGCCCTGACCGGCGGAGCTGCCGTGGGAAGGCGGGACCGCTCAGGCGGGAGCGAGCCGTGACACCGCCCCGGTGAGCGGGATCAGATCGAGGTCGCGGGCGACGTGGATGTCGAGCCCGGGTGCCGCCCGTCGTGCCTCCCGCGCGAAGGCGGCGTTGTCGGGGTAGCGGCGGGAGAAGTGGGTCAGGACCACCCGGCGTGCCCCGGCCTCTGCGCCGATCCGCGCGGCCTGGCCCGCCGTGAGGTGACCGGCCTGCTCGGCGAGGTCGACCTCGCTGTCCAGGAAGGTCGACTCGATCAGCAGCAGGTCGACGTCGGCGGCGAGTTCATAGGCGTCGTCGCACACCCGGGTGTCCATCACGTGGGCGATGGCCACGGGTCGGCGGGGCTCGCTGACCTCCTCGAGGGTCACGCGGTGGCCGCGGTGGCTGATCGCCCCGTGCTCGGTGAGCTCCGAGCGCGCCTCCCACGCGATCCCGAGGGCGTCGAGCCGTTCGGGGAGCAGGCGTCGTCCCGCGGGTTGTGTGAACCGCCAGCCGAGGGTCTCGATGACGTGGGACAGTGCCCGGGCGTGGACCTCGAGGGGCGGGTCCGTGGACACCACGCCCGGTTCCGCGGGCAACAGGTGCACGTTGGCGGTGCGCTCGCCCGCGATACCGCGCTGGAGGGCATCGAGGTAGGGGGTGGCGTGCGGGGGGTGGTGGATGCGCACGGGGTGGGTGACGTCGTCGAGGGCGAGGCGCTGGAGGACCCCCGGCAGGCCGAGGCAGTGGTCGCCGTGGGCATGGGTGATGCAGATCCGGTTGATCGCCGAGGACGGCACCCCGGCCAGGGACAGCTGGCGCTGCGTGCCCTCGCCGGGGTCGAGGAGGACCCCGTGGCCGTCGAAGCGCAGCAGCGCACCGTGGTGCGCCCGGTCACGGGTCGGGACCTGGCTGGCGGTCCCCAGCACGATGAGCTCGCGTCCCGACACCTCGACGCCCCTCCCGCTGGACCTCCCGCGGACCCGGTGGCCGGTGGCCGGAGGGCGCTCCAGGGGTCGCCCGCACCGTGCCTGCCGTCGGTCGAACCTAGCGCAGCGGAGCTCGGCGACGGTCCCGGTGACCGGCTACGGTCGGGCTTCCGGCCGAGGGTCGGCCGGCCACCGGTGCGCGTGGGTGAGCGCACCTGCTCCTCAGGGTCCGGGCGTCCGCGCCCCGTGGTCCCCGCGAGGGAGCTGAGGGAGGCCAGCCCCATGACCGAGCGCGACACCTACCTCGAAGCACTGCAGCGGTTCGCCGGGGACCTGCGCATGATCCAGCAGGTCGAGACGACGATGGAGTCCCGCGGCGTCCAGTTCACCGCCGGACACTACGAACTGCTCGTCAAGGCCTACCTCGGTGCCCGCGATCTGGCGGGGGCTCGGCGGCTGTTCGCACGGATGGCCGAGGACGGTCTCACACCGCCGGCGTCGGTGCGGTGGGACGTCGCCCTGGCCACGGCCCGGGCGGGACGGCCCGCGGAGGCCCTCGAGCTGCTCGACCAGCTCCACGCGGACGGGGTCGACCCGGAGCCGCAGCACGCCCATGGCGTGCTCGCCGTCTACCTCGGTGCCGGTCGCTACCCGGCTGCCCGCGCGGTGCTGCGCCAGATGGCCCAGCGCGGGGAGGCCGCAACGGGCGAGGAGTACCAGCGGCTGCTGCGCGACTGCCTGGACCGCCGGGCGATCAAGGACACGCGCACCGTCGTCGATCTGATGCTGCAGGTCGGTGCCCGGCCGGACCCCAAGGTCGCGACCCAGCTGGTCGCGATGATCGCCCGCGCCGGTCACACCGACCGTGCCCTGGAGCTGCTGGAACGGCTGCGGGGTGCGGGCATCGAGCTGCCCGGGGACGTCCACACCGAGCTGCTGCTGGCCCACGCGAAGGCCGGTGACGCCGAGGCCGCCACGAGGGCGCTGGAGGCGATGCGCGCCGCTGGGACCGAGCCGACCAGCTTCCACCGCAACGCCGTGCTGGAAGCGCGGATCGCCGCTGCGGATGTCGACGGTGCGTGGGCCGACGCCATGGCCCTGCACGGCGACGGCCGCATCCCCTCGGGCGCCAACCTCGAGGGGCTGATCGACGTCTCCCTGGGTGCGGGACGCCTCGACGCTGCCAGCGGTGTCCTGGACTGGATGGTGCTGCTCGGTGTCCCGGTCCCCCCCGCCAAGGCTGCGGACGTGCTGACGCGCCACCTCAAGGCCGGGCAGTTGGACGTCGCCCTCCCGCTGTTCGAGGAGTTGACCGCCCGTGGTGTCCCCGCCGACCGGCGGGTCGCCCGCGATCTGGTGGAACGGTTGGTGCGTGCCGGCCGTCTCGACGAGGCCCTGGCGCTGTTGGAACGGCTGCGGCGTGCCGGGACGCTGACCCACGGTCGGCACTACGGCTCGATCCTCCAGGCGCTGGTCCACGCCAAGCGCGTGGAGGAGGCGGTCTCCCTGCTCGAACGTCTGCTGACCGAGGGCGTCACCCCGACCAGCGCCGACGCCTCGAAGCTGGTGGGTGCCCTGATCAAGGCCAAGCAGCACGCGCGTGCCGGCGCCCTGATCGCCGCCCTGCAGAAGGCGGGGGTCGGCGTCGATGAGCCGACCTACCGCGAGCTGATGTGGGCCCACGCCCGTGCGGGCGAGCACGAGCCGGCCAAGGCGGTCTACGACCTGATGGTCGCCGCGGGGATCACCCCCGATGACCGTCATCAGAAGGCGCTGGAGTGGGCGTCGGGCGAGACCCGTCGCCGCCTGCCGGACGACGCCTCCGGCGATGACCGTGCCGCCGCCGACCAGGCTGCCGCTGCCGCGCAGGACGAGGCGGCCATGGACGCCGCGAACGTGCAGCAGGGTGCAGCGCCAGCCAGTGGGGACACGGCAGCGCCTGGCGCTGCCGGCCCGCAGGCCACACCCGAGCCGGTACCGCCGGTGCCGACACCGACGCCGGACCCGGACCCCGCCCCGGATCCTGTGCCGCCCACGCCCACGCCGCAGCCGACGCCGCAGCCGACCCCGGACCC
>SKTN01000049.1 GCA_007117945.1 Nitriliruptoraceae bacterium
GCGGCGCCATCGCGGCGTTCGGCGGCAGCTGGGTGATCGGGTCGGGTCGACGCTTCGGAACGCCGTGGACAGCACCGTGACACGTCGTCGACGATCCCCGCGTCAAGATCTGGGCTAGATGTCACATGACGTGATGGCGCCGGTCTCGGTGTTCTCGTAGAGCGAGTCGAGGTAGGGAACCCAGTTGGGGTCGGCCTCCATCTGCCGGTGGCACTCTTCCATGTCGGCGAGAACCTGCGAGCACCAGCCCTCGTCCATCTCTGGGAAGCCCAGCCGGTCGCACGCGCTCGGAGCAGGCGCGGGCTCTGGTTCGGGCTGTGGTGCAGGTTCGGGCTCCGGCTCGGGGGCCGGTTGTGGTTCGGGTGCAGGGGTGGTGTCCAGACGCGACACCTCGTCAGGCGTCCAACTCGCGCCATCGAGGGACCAGTCGGTGACCACCTCCACGGCGTAGCCGTTGAGATGCGGTGCTTCTTCGCCCGGGGCGGGTTCGGACGTGTGGACCCGCAGGCGCTGGTCGACGATCTCGACGGCGCTGATGACCCCGTCCCACTTGCTGTAGGTGAGCACGGTCGGAAGTTGCTGAGGCGCGCCGTCCTCTCCGTGGCCCCAGACCTCAACGGAGAACAGGTAGTCGTTCCCTAGGAAGCAGTCGGCGATGAACACCGCGTTGTCGGAACCGTCACCTGTCGCATCACCGAACACCGCCTCGTCGGTGGCGACGCTGTACACCATCCCCGACGGGTACTCGTCGTCTGGATCAGGATCGTGGACCACGACGCCGGGCTCATCCCAGGGTGATGCAGTCAGCTCCAGTTCACCGACCGCACCGTCCTCGGTGCAGTCGGTCGACCATCGCAGCGCCGTCCAGTCCACGGCCTGCAGGTCAACGACCTCGGGCTCGGGCTCAGGTTCCGGTCCAGCAGCGACCAGCGCCGCCGCGCTGATCGCTGCGACGGCGCGTCCGCACCGCTCGTTCACGGCAGCGCGCAACTCGCCTTCATCGAGCCCATCGCGACGCCCGCGCGCCACGGCGAGCTCGAACTCCTCGAAAGCGACCTCGTCCGAAGCTTGCCCGCCGATCGCGTCACAGATCGCGGTGGCAGCCGCGGCCACCGGGTCGTGCCCGCTGCAAGCTGTTCCGAGGAACGCGACGACCAGGACGGTCGCTGCGACCTGTCTGCCCGATCGCACATCGTCCCCCGTTGAGACCACGCCTGCACGGCTAGCTGACGACGCGACCCGGTGGCCGTCAACGGCACCGGAGGGCCACAGCAGCCGATCGCGACGTGATGCCATCTTGTCGTCCCGAGCCCGGGCGGTCTGAAGGGCCGAACGTCCCGGCTTCCGAGATGCTCATGTGGGGGCCACTGCCCGCCGAGGCACTCGGTCGCGAACCCCAGCAGACGCACCGACCGCTGCGCCGCCTGGCTCCCCGAGCAGCTGCCCGAGCACCCCTGGCGCGAACAGATCACTGGCGAACTCGGCGCATCCGCGCGGCGCCGGGTGCGAGCACCCTGCCGCCGGGCGGCGCGAAACCGCAGCTCATCGCCCGTCTCCCCGCACGTCATGTACCGGGGCAACACGACCGCAGACAGCTCGGGGTCCCAGTTGATGGAGATACCTGCGGGGGTCGAGTGCCCCACTCGCATCCAGGCCGTGCGTCGCCGCGCTGCGAGGCGCTCGCGGCGGCTCAGGCAACCGGTGGGATGTCACCCGAGGCGCGGTGCACGAGCGGCGCGTCAACGACCACCAGCTCCGCGTCGCGCTCGGGTTCCGCCAAGCGCCGCAGCAGCAACTGGGCCGCGCGGGCGCCCATGTCGCGTGGATCCTGGGCCACCACTGAGACCGAGGGCTCGAGCTGCTCAGCGAAGGGCAGATCGTCGAAGCCGAACAGCGCGACGTCGTGCTGGCGCCCCGTGGCGTGGAGCGCGGCGATGGCCCCGCTGCTGATGCGGTCCTGGGCAGTGACCAGGGCCGTCGGCGGGGCTGGGGCGGCCAGGAGTTCGCGGGTGGTGCGGGCGGCGACCTCCACCTGATCCACCCCGGTGCGTTCCCACGCCGGGACACCTGCAGCCTCCACGGCCTCCCGGTAGCCGGCCAGGCGCTCGCCTGCGGTCCACACCGCGGTTCGACCACCGAGGAAGGCGATGCGCTCGTGCCCACGGCCCACCAGGTGCTCCACCGCCCGACGCATGCTGCCGCGGTTGCTGCTGACGACGGTGTCGCAGGCGGGATCGGTCATCACCCGGTCCACACACACCACGGGGGTTCCGTAGCCGATCTCGCGCGCCAGCAGCGTGTCGCTGCCCTCCGCTGCTGCGACGACGAGGCCGTCCACCCGGAAGTCGATCAACGCCTCGAGGAGCTCCCGCTCGCGCGCGGGGCTCGCGTCGGTCGAGCCGGCCATCAGCAGGACCCCCTGGGCAGCCAGAACGTCCTCCAGCCCCCGGTACACCGCAGCGAAGAAGGGGTTCGCCGCGTCGACCTGCACGTAGCCGACGGTACGTGCGGTCGTGCCCGCTGCGAGGTCGCGTGCGCGACGATCCGGGCGGTAGCCCAGCTCCTCGATCGCGGCGTGGATGCGCTCGGCGAGCTCCGGGCGAACGTGGGCCTCCCCGTTGACGACCCGGGACACGGACTTGAGGCTGACCCCGGCGCGCTGGGCGACGTCGGTCATCGTGGGGCGTGAGGGGCGCTGTCGCGAGTTCTCCATGCCGACAGGATAGACGCGGCCTTGACAGCGCTGTCTACTCGTGGCAATCTGGATGTTGACAGCGCTGTCAAGCCTGGCGGCGCCTCGGAGGAGATGGTGAGGATGGACTGGCACACGAGACGACGGATCGCCATCAGCGGCGCCATACTGGCGGGCGCCCTGGTGCTGGCCGCCTGTGGCGAGGACGCAGGCGACCCCGATGCCGGGGAGTTCGCCGGCGAGAGCGTGCAGGTGCTGGGTGGCTTCACCTCACCAGCGGACGATGCGTTCCGACAGGCTGTGGAGGGATTCGAGGAGGCCACCGGCGCCACCGTGGAGTACCAGGGGTCCGCGGACTTCGAGCAACTCATCCGCTCACGCGTGGACGGTGGGAACCCTCCGGACATCGGCATGATCCCCCAACCGGGTCTGCTGGGGCAGTTCGTGGCCCAGGAGCAGGTCCGGCCCCTCGATGACATCGTGGACACCGAACAGCTCGAGGAGACCCTGATCCCCGGGCTGTTCGACATCGGCACCTACGACGGCCAGTACTACGGGCTGCCCCGGGTGATCGCGCTCAAGAGCAGCGTCTGGTACCCGCCGCAGGCCTTCGAAGAGCGCGGCTACGAGCTCCCCGAGACCTGGGCTGAGCTCGAGGAACTCACCGAGACGATCGCCACAGAGGGCGACGTTGCCCCCTGGTGCCTCGGCATCGAGTCGGCAGGCGCAACCGGCTGGGTCATCACCGACTGGATCGAGGACATCCTGCTCCGCAGCGCGGGTCCGGACGTCTACGAGGACTGGGTGACCGGCGACATCGGGTTCAGCTCCCCCGAGGTGCTGGAGGCTGCCAGGACCTTCGAGGACCTGCTGCTCACCGAGGGGCACACCTTCGGTGGCCGCGGCGCGATCCTGGGGACCCCCTACGGCGACGCTCCCCTACCGATGTTCGAGGAGGAGCCGGACTGCCTGCTGCACCGCCAGGCGAGCTTCATCAGCGGCTTCTTCCCGGGTGACGCGGTAGAGGGTGAGGACGTGGACGTCTTCTACCTGCCCCCGATGGAGGATGGTTTCGACGGCAACCCCGTGAACGGTTCCGGTGACCTCGCGGCGCTGTTCACCGACAACCCCGCCGCCGAGGCACTCATGCGCTACATGAGCGACCCGGAGTGGCTGGGGCCCCAGATCGACACCGGCTTCGACTTCTCACCCCACCAGACCTTCCCGATCGAGGAGTACCCGAGCGAAGCGCAGCGCGCACAGGCCGAGTACCTGCGCGACGCCGACGCCTTCGCCTTCGACGCCTCCGACCGCATGCCCGCCGAGGTGGGCGCCGGGACCTTCTGGACACGGATGGTGTCCTGGATCAACCAGGAGCTCACCCTTGAGGAGGCGATGGAGGAGATCGACGCCTCCTGGCCCGAGAGCTGACCCCCACCGGCCCGGCCCGGCCGCGCACCACCATGCGGCCGGGCCGCGCCCCTGGGATGAGGGAAGGAGCCCCTGATGACGCGCTCAGGCACCACCGACGCGGGACCCGGTACGGGTCCCGCCGCACACCCGACCGGGTCCGGCCGCGCACCGCACCCGTGGTGGACGCAGGCCATCGGCTACCAGGTGTACCTGCGGTCCTTCAACGACCACGACGGTGACGGCATCGGCGATCTCCCGGGCCTGGCCGCCAGGTTGGACCACATCGCCAGGCTGGGTGCCGACTACCTGTGGATCACGCCCTTCTACCCCTCCCCACAGGCCGATCACGGCTACGACGTGAGCGACTATACCGGTGTCGATCCGCGCTTCGGTCGCCTGTCGGACCTCGATGCGGTGGTGGACCGGGCCCACGCGTTCGGACTGCGCGTGGTCATCGACGTGGTCCCCAACCACACCTCCGATCGACACCCGTGGTTCCAGGACGCGCTGACGGGCCCCGACGCCACCTACCGCGACCACTACGTCTGGCGTGACCCCGCACCCGGGGGTGGCCCACCGAACAACTGGGTCAGCAAGTTCGGCGGCCCGGCGTGGACCTGGCACGCCGCCTCCGGCCAGTACTTCATGCACACCTTCCTCCCGCAGCAACCCGACCTCAACTGGGCCAACCCGGCGGTCCACCGGGCCTTCGAGGACATCCTGCGCTTCTGGCTCGCACGGGGCGTGGACGGCTTCCGCATCGACACAGCCCACCTGCTCACCGAGGATCCCCTGTACCGGGACAACCCACGGCTGCACGAGGTCGATGCCGCGGCCGATGCGGAGGCGGTCTACGCCTCCTTCGAGCACCGTCACGATCTCGACCAGCCGGACGTCGTCGACATCTACCGGCGCTGGCGGGAGATCACCGACCCCGCGGGCGCCCTCCTCCTCGGTGAGGTGGGGCTGTTCACGGCCGAGCCGGTCGGGCGCTACGTGGCCGACGGCGTCCTCGACCTCGCCTTCTACTTCCCGGCCCTCAAGGTGGGCTGGGATGCGCGCGCCATCCGCGAGGTGCTGGAAGAGGGGGTAACCCACGGTGGTGCACGCCTCGCCTGGCCCCTGTCCAGCCACGATGACCCGCGAGCCACCCAGCGCTTCGGCGGCGGGCCAGGCGGGGCCGACCGCGCGCTGGCCTACCTCGCCCTGCTCGGCGGACTGCCAGGGAACACCTTCCTGCTGCAGGGCGACGAGCTCGGCCTCGACGCCTCGCAGCTCCCCCCCGAGCGCCGGGCCGATCCTGTCGCAACCCGCGGGGGTGGGGCGGGGCGGGATGCCTCGCGCACACCGATGCCGTGGTCCGACAGGCCAGGCTTCGGCTTCACCACGGGCGAGCCGTGGCTGCCCTTCCCCACCGACCTCGACGTCGAGCACACCGCCGCCCGCCAGGAGGTGGTCCCAGACTCAGCCCTGGCGCGCACCCGCCGCCTGTTCACGGTCCGCCGGCACCTCCCGGACCTCCTCGGCACCGCACCTGTCGAGTGGCTGCACAGCGCGGACGACGTGGTCGCCTACCGCCGGGGGCGCACGGTGGTGGCCATGAACCTCGCCCCGACCACCAGGCCCCGGCCCGGTGGCGCGGCGCTCGTCGAGCGCTACCGCAGCAGCCCGGCGTCACCTGACGACGGCAACGACATCCCGGCCGACACCACGGTGCTGCTGACGTCCCCCTGACTGGTGGCCCGGCGGTCCTAGCCGCCCCCCGGGCCGCTGTCCGCCGGCAGATGCTGTGCGAACCAGCTCGCCAGCCGATCGATCGCCGGTCCCACGAACCGGGGGTCGTCGTACAGCTCGATGTGGTTGGTCGTGTCCAACCACAGCAGCGCCTTCGGCCCCGGCAGCCGGTCGTAGACCGATGCGGCCTGCCCGGGGGTGCAGTAGGCGTCGGTGCGCCCGTGCACCATCACGGTCGGGGTGTCGGCGAGGAGGTCCAGGGCGGCGGTCGCGTCGAGGGTGACGAGCTCCCGGATCGTCGTGCGGGTGACGCGGTTCTGCCACCCCGGGCTGGCCGCACGGTCCGTTCCGTAGTAGGCGAAGGGCTCGGCACCTGCCATCAGGGCTTCGGAGCCGTCGTCGGCGACCGCAGGCAGGTAGGCGATCTCACCCGTGGCCTGGGCGTGCGCGTCCGCCGCCGCGGCGTCGCGCAACAGCCGTCGGTAGTTGTCGACCCCCATGCCGGCACGCATGGCGGGCGCCTCGTTGTAGCCCCCGGCAACCAACCCCAGCGCCCGGATGCGCGGGTCGAGGCAGGCGTGCAGCACGGCGTAGCTGCCGCCGAGGCACACGCCGACGCCAGCGAGGCGATCGTGATCCACCGCCGGGTGCGCGGCCAGCCAACTGGTCGCCGCGAGGAGGTCCTCGCGCTTGCCGGCAGCGTCCTCGTGCTGCCGCGGTTCGCCCCCGCTGGCACCGAAGTTGCGGTGGTCGAAGGCCAGGGCGACGAAGCCACGCGCAGCGAGCCCAGCGCCGTAGGTCCCCGTGACCTGCTCCTTCACCCCGGTCAGCGGGCCGGTGAGCACCACCCCCGCCGCCGGTTCCTCCAGGTCGACCGGCCGGTACAGATGACCCGCCAGCATGACC
>SKTN01000346.1 GCA_007117945.1 Nitriliruptoraceae bacterium
AGGCCCGTGGCGCGGGCACAGGCACGGGCCTTGATCAGGGCGTTGGCCTCGAAGGTGTCACCGTCCTCCACGGGTGAGGGCACGTCCAGGTCGGTCATCGACACGAGCTCGACCTCGAGCCCTGCGGCGGCCAGGATCGCGCGGATCTCCGTCAGCTTGTGCTGGTTGGCCGTGGCGACGACGACCTGGGTGGCCTCGCTCACACCCCCACCACCGAGGTGGCCGGCGCGGCGGCCCGGGGCAGCTCCACGGCCGCGCGCTGCAGGGTGAACAGCTCCTCGCAGCCGGCCACGGCGAGGTCGAGCAGCGCGTCCATCGCGGCACGGTCGAAGGGGGCCCCCTCGGCGGTGCCCTGGACCTCCACCAGCCGGCCGTCGGAGGTGGCGACCACGTTCATGTCGACCTCGGCGCGCACGTCCTCCTCGTAGGGCAGGTCGAGGCGCGGTTCGCCCTCGATCACGCCCACGGAGATCGCCGCGACCTGCCCCGTGAGGGCGTGCTCCTGCCCGCTGGCGGCCAGGGCCCGGGCCAGAGCCACCCACCCGCCGGTGATCGCGGCGGTACGGGTCCCACCGTCAGCCTCGAGCACGTCGCAGTCCACGGTCACGGTCAGCTCGGCCATGGCGTCGAGGTCGACGACGGCCCGTAGGCTCCGACCGATGAGACGCTCGATCTCCTTGGCCCGACCCGAGGGTCCCGAACGGTCGCGTCGGACGCGCCGGTCGGTGGAGCCCGGCAGCATCGCGTACTCCGCGGTCACCCAGCCGGCCTCGCCGCGGAAGGGGGGCGAGCCCTCCTCCACCGACGCCGCGGCCAGCACGTGGGTGCCACCGAAGCGGGCCAGGGCGGAGCCGGCGGGGTGGCGCTGGACGTCCGGGGTGAGCGTGACGGGCCGCAGCTGATCGGGGCGGCGACCATCGGCGCGGGGCATGGCGGACTCCTCGCTGGTTCGTGGACCGACACCCGCGGCGCGACACGACCGGCGCGCGACGGTAACGCGCGCCGCCGGCATCGGCGAGCCAGGAGGCTCAGCTGCAGTCGATGTCGAAGGTGAGGGAACGTTGCTCGGGTCCCGGGTCCCCGTCGTAGTTGAGCTCCCGCAGCTCGAGGGGAACGTCGGTGGCGGCAGTCCCCTGCTCGCCGTCGATGTCCACGGCGGCGGCGTCCTCGGGGCTGGCGGCCCACTCACCGTTGACCTCGTCGGCCAGGTCCAGGCCGGAAGCGATCCGCACCGTGGCCTCGTCCTCGGTCCGCTCGACCACCAGGCTCATCCGGGCCTCGGGATCCTCGGCACCGGCCCCGGGGTCGCCCACCTCGAGCAGGATGCGTTCGGTCCCGTCGGGGAACGCGACGCACTGCAGGGTGTCGGCCAGAGGCTCGAGCTCCGTGCCATCGAGGGAGACCGTGGCCGGGACGGCTGCAGCCTGCTCCTCGGCATCCGCGGTCTCCTCGGTGTCCTCGGCATCCTCGGCGTCGGTCGCATCGTCGTCGCCGTCGGCCGCCTCGTCCTCCTGCGCTTCCTCCGCGGCGTCGTCCTCGGTGGAGGCGTCCTCGGTGGAGGCGCCCACCGCCGGATCCTCGTCGCCGCAGGCGGCCAGCAGCAGGACGCTGGTCAGGAGCAGGGGCATCATCCTCACGGTTCGCACAGGGTGCCTTCCATCGGGGCGGGTGCGGAGCACGGGACGATAACGGGTCCGCCGTGCCACTTCCCCGCCCCGACCCCCACTGCACCGCTCACACCGTCACCGTCGCCGTCACCGTCGGCGGCCACGCGTCGCCGGCGTCAGCCCACGCGGTAGCGGGCCAGGTCCTCGGCGAGCTCCACGGGACCGTCGAAGGCATCCCGGGCCTCGGCGAGCACCGCGTCGCGGTCGGTCCCGCCGGCGATGTGGGTGAGCACCAGGCGGCCCACGCCGGCCTGCTGGGCGATGGCGCCGGCCTGCGCACCCGTGACGTGGATGTCCCGTGGGTAGGCGTCGGGGTCGCCGGCCCAGGTGGCCTCGCACAGGAACAGGTCCGCACCCCGGGCGATCTCGACCAGGTCCGGGCCACCCGCGGAGTCCCCCGAGTAGACCAGCGTCGCACCCGCCGCCTCGATGCGGGTGGAGACGGTGGGCACGGGGTGGCGGCTGCGGGCGAAGGACAGCTGCAGCGGGCCGATGGTGAGGCGGTCACCGTGGGCCACCTCGGTGTGGGCGTAGACGTCGTCGAAGGCCATCGGGCCGTCGCCGGACAGCAGCGCGGTCAGGGTGGCGTGGACGCCGTCGGGCGCGTAGAGGGGCAGCGGGGGATCGAAGGCGGGATCGAAGCGCAGGTTGTAGTAGCAGCCGATCAGGTCGATGCAGTGATCGACGTGCCGGTGGCTGACCACGACGGCATCGAGGTCACGCAGGGCGACGAACCGCTGCAGGTTGGCGGTCGCGCCGTTGCCGGCGTCGAGCAGCAGCCGGGTCCCGCCCGACTCCACGAGGTAGCCGGAGCACAGCCGCCCCTCGCCCGTGTGGGAACCGGCGCTGCCGAGCACGGTCAGGTCGATGGTCATCGACTGCTCCTGGGTTCCGCGGGTGACCGGGGACCGTCGGGACGGCCCGCACGGGACGCCCCGGGGGGGCTCACGCCCACAGCGTCCCGGAGATCGCCGTCGCGATCTCGTCGAGGTCGCCGGGAGCGTAGGCGCCGGTGGACAGGTACTTCCAGCCCCCGTCGGGGGACATGGCCACGATCTGGGAGCCCGCGGGCAGGCGCTTGCACACCCGCCGGGCCACCACCAGCGACGCACCCGTGGACACCCCGGCGAAGATGCCCTCGACGTCGGCGAGCTCCCGGGTGGCGCCGAGCGCCTTGCGGGAGTCCACCTTGATCCGGCTGTCAAGTACCTCGAGGTCGAGCACCTCGGGCACGTAGCCCTCGTCGAGGTTGCGCAGGCCGTAGACCAGGTCGCCGTACTCCGGCTCCGCGGCGAACACCTTGATGTCCGGGTTCCAGCGCTTGAGCCGTTTGCCGACCCCGGTGACGCTGCCACCCGTGCCGAGCCCCGCGACGAAGGCGGCCACGTCGGGCAGGTCGGCGATGATCTCCGGCGCGGTGGTCTCGTAGTGGGCCAGCGCGTTGGCGGCGTTGCCGTACTGGAAGGGCATGTAGGCCGTCGGGTCGGCAGCCGCCAGCTCCCGGGCGACCCGTACGGAGCCGTTGGAGCCCTCCGTGGCCGGGGAGAACACGAGCTCGGCGCCGAACATCGTCAGCAGCTGTTTGCGCTCCTCGGAGGTGTTCTCCGGCAGCACGCAGGTCAGGGGGTAGCCCTTGACCCGGCAGATCGCGGCGAGCCCGATGCCGGTGTTGCCGGAGGTCGGTTCCAGGATCCGCTGGCCGGGGCTGAGCAGCCCGTGGCGCTCCGCCTGCTCGATCAGGTAGCGCGCGACGCGGTCCTTGACCGAGCCCGTGGGGTTGTGGCCCTCGAGCTTGAGGTGGATCGTGTAGCCCTCGGGCGACAGGCGCGGCAGGGCGACCAGCGGGGTGTTGCCGATGGCCTGCGAGATGTCCCCGAAGCGCACGACCTACGCAGCGCCGCCGGCCACAGCCGGCATCAGCGCCACCTCGCTGTCGCCCTCCACGGGCGTGTCCAGCCCGGAGACGTAGCGGATGTCCTCGTCGTCGACGTAGACGTTGATGAAGCCGCGCACGGCCTCACCGTCGAACAACTGCTCCGCGAGCCCGGGGTGTTCGGTGGCCACGGCACGCAGCACCTCGCCGACGGTGGCGCCGTCGGCGGCGACCTTCGTGGCACCGTCGGTGTGCTTGCGCAGCACGGAGGGGATTCGGACGGTCGGCATGAGCGGACCTCGAGGTGGTCGGCAGGTTGGGGTGGCCGGCGGGCCGGTGGTGTGGCCGTTGGGCACGGATGGCCGCTGCGGCCGGGTGGCCGTCGGGGCCGGCGGTGTACGGGTCGAGGGTAGCTGTGGCTGTCCAGTCGGCAGCCCCGGCCGCACGCCGCGCTCACCCGTTGCTGCTCGAGGTGACGCCCGCGGCGACGGCCGCCGTGGTGGCCGCCACCACCGCCGCCTGGGCCTCCTGGACCACGTCACCGACCAGCCGGGCGACGTCACCGCCCTCGGCCAGCGCGGCAGCGCAGGTAGCGCCGGGCCTCGACGGAGAGCTCAGGGTCGCGCAGTGGCGGTGCGGGCGGTGGCGCGCTGGTAGCCACGCCCACGGCTCACCTCTCGTCCTGGCGGCGCCGGGCCAGCTTGCCGGGGGCCTGGGCCAGGCGGCTCCCGGTCTGGCGGACACGGGCCTCGGGCAGGTCGGCGTGGTGCCTGAGGGTGGTCCGGTCGAGCTGTTCGTCGACGACCTGCAGCTCCGCGGCGCTCAGGGGCGGGAACGCCCTGAGCGGCGGCGCGTCGGTGTCGGGGAAGACCACCCAGTGCACCCCGTCCCCTGCGGTCCACCGGGCGACGTAGCCGCCGACGTCCCGCGCGGAGCCGTAGGCCAGAACGTGGGGGCGCAGCTGCCGATCGAGCTGGCGAGCGGCCTCCACGGCGATGGGGGTGTACTTCAGCGCCCTGCGGGCGAGGACCGGCCATCCCATCAGGCCACCTGCTCGTCGGTGACGACCACCGCGCGCTCGGTCACCTGGCCGTCGAGGATGCGGAAGGCACGGATGTCGGGGTGGTCGCGGTCCTCGAGGGTGACGATGAGGTAGGTGGCCTCCGGGTAGGCGGCGAGTCGGATATCGGTCTCCGAAGGATAGGCCCGGGTGTGGGTGTGGGAGTGGTAGATCGCGAGCTCCCAGCCCTCGTCCTCGATCTCCCGCATGGCCTGCAGCAGCTGCTTCGGCTCCATCGAGTAGGTGGTCACCGACCGGTCGGCGTTGTCCACGGGGAAGTGGGCGAGGGTTCCGTCGGGACGACGCCCGAGCAGGCCGCACACCTCGTAGGGGAAGTCCGACCACGCACGGGCGACGAGCTGCTCCCAGGTCCCCCTGTCCAGCAGGTAGGGGGGTGCGGTCGCACGCACCGACTCCACGCTGACCTCCTCGCTGTGACCCGTAACCGTACCTCAGGCGCTGCAACGGACCGTGGCGCAGGGCCTCGGGTGCCGGTGACGATCACGACGGCTGCGGGGCCATCAGGGCTTGCGGGGGCCCGGGATGAAGGCGTTGGTGCGACGGACGTACTCGTCGTAGCCCTCGCGCGTGCTGCCGCCCTTGGACATGTTCTTGTCAGTGAGCGCCACACCGGAGACCTGCACGATGAGGTAGGTCATGGCCAGGGTCCCGATCACCGCCCACCACGCACCCGTGGACAGGGCGAGCAGGAGGAGGGACCACCACACCACGGTGTCCCCGAAGTAGTTCGGGTGCCGGGTGTAGCGCCACAGTCCACGGTCCATCACCGTGCCCCGGTTGGCCGGATCGGCGAGGAACCGCGACAGCTGCCAGTCGCCACCGGCCTCGAACACGAAGCCGACCAGCCACACCACGACGGCGACGTAGTCCAGCCAGATCAGGCCCTCGGGTGACCCGTTGAAGGTCGCGGCCAGCAAGGGCAGGGAGATGAACCACGCCAGCACGGCCTGGAGCAGGAAGATGGTCACCAGGCTCCGCGCCGCGAAGCTCTCCGGCCTGCGACGGCGCATCGCCTGGTAGCGCTTGTCCTCGCCGTCACCCCAGTTGCGCCAGGTGATGTAACCCGACAGGCGCAGCCCCCAGATGGTGACCAGCGCCAGGGCGAGCCACGTGCGGGCGGTGGGGGGCTCGGCGAAGTACGCGTAGGTCCACGCAGCGACGACGAAGGCCAGACCCCAGACCCGGTCGACCAGGCTCGCGTCCTTGCGCACCACGCTGATGACCCAGGTCAGGACCATCATCGCCGACACGGTCCCGAGCCCGACCAGCCATACCTGCCACATCGCCACGTTCCTGCTCCTGCTCGTCCTCGTCGTGCGTGCTGCCGCGCACCTGCGACAGGCACCGCTGCCATGCCTGCGCGGCACGGCAGGCGCAGCCGTCCGTCGCGACTTCACTGCACCATGCAGGTTCGCAGGTGTGCGCAGCCTGGACGGGGTGGCGCCCTAGCCTGATGGCCATGGTCTCACCCTGCGATCCGCCCAGCGACCCTGCCGATGACGGCGACGCGCGCGCCACAACGCCCGGGAACAGGCTCGATGACCTCGCAGCGGCGATCGTGGACTGCCACGCCTGTCCCCGCCTGGTCGCCTGGCGCGAGCAGGTCGCACGCGAGCGGCGGGCGGCCTTCGCCGACCAGGAGTACTGGGGGCGACCGGTCCCCGGTTTCGGCGATCCGCGGGCGCCGGTGGTGCTCGTCGGCCTGGCGCCTGCCGCCCACGGCGCGAACCGCACCGGCCGGGTCTTCACCGGGGACCGGTCGGGTGACTGGCTGTTCGCCGCGCTGCACCGGACCGGGTTCGCCAACCAGGCGCGATCCGTCGCGACCGATGACGGCCTCGCGCTGACCGATGCCTACGTCACCGCGGCCGTGCGCTGCGCACCACCCGCCAACCGACCCAGCACCGACGAGCGGGACCGCTGCGCCCCCTACCTCGCCCGCGAGCTCGAGCTGCTGCCCTGGCGGGTGCTGGTGGCCCTCGGCGGCTTCGCCTGGGACGCGGTCCTGCGCCGCACGGGCTGGTCCGGCCGCAAGCCGCGGTTCGGCCACGGCGCCGAGGTGGCGCTACCGGACGGCGGCGTGCTGCTCGGCTGCTACCACGTCAGCCAGCAGAACACCTTCAC
>SKTN01000338.1 GCA_007117945.1 Nitriliruptoraceae bacterium
GCACCCCCCGATCCGAGCCCGCCACAGCTCGGGAGACCCCACGCGTCGAGGGCGTTCCACCTCGGCGTCGCCCCGGCAGGGCAGTCGGCTCCCCGCACCACTGGCGCGCGCTCGCGCCCGGAACCTACGGGTGACACCGACCGACCCGGAGGTCCCCACCAGGTGGCGTTCTTCACGGAGTACCTCACCGATCCGTCGACCCAGCGTGCGCTGCTGGATCAGACGATCGAGCACATCTACCTCACGGCCGTCCCCGTGCTGATCGCGGTGATCATCGGTCTGGCGCTCGGCATCCTCGCGCACCGCTCACCGCAGCTGCGCTCCCCCATCCTCAGCCTCGTGTCGACCTTCCTGACGATCCCCTCGCTGGCGCTGTTCGCCATCCTCATCCCCATCGTGGGTATCGGTGCGACCCCGGCGATCATCGCCCTGACCCTCTACGCCCTGCTGCCGATCGTGCGCAACACCGTGTCGGGGCTGTTCTCCGTCGACCGCGCGGTGGTGGAGTCCGCCAAGGGCATGGGCATGAGCGCGACCATGCGGCTGTGGAAGATCGAGCTGCCCAACGCCTGGCCCGTGATGCTGGCCGGGGTGCGCGTGGCGACGCTGCTGACCGTGGGCATCGCCGCCATCGCCGCGCTGGTGGGCGGTCCCGGGCTCGGCCAGGAGATCTTCACCGGCATCCGCCGCATCCCCGCCACGGGCTCGCTCGAGTCCCTGCTGGGCGGGACCATCGCCATCGTGCTGCTGGCGATCCTCTTCGACCTGCTCTACCTGGCCATCGGCCGCCTGACCATCCCGAGGGGTATCCGTGAGTGACGTGACCAACGCTGAGACCCAGGCCGCAACCCTGGGCGAGGACACCGCGCCCGGCGAGACGATGATCGAGCTCCAGGAGCTGACCAAGCGGTATCCCGGTCAGGAGACACCGGCGGTCGACCGCCTCACCCTGGAGATCCCCAAGGGCGAGATCGTGGTCTTCGTGGGGCCCTCGGGCTGCGGCAAGACCACCAGCCTGAAGATGATCAACCGGATCATCGAGCCGACCTCGGGTCACATCATCATGGACGGTGAGGACGTCACCACCATCGACCCCAACCAGCTGCGCCGGCGCATCGGCTACGTGATCCAGCAGATCGGCCTGTTCCCCCACATCCGGGTGGGCGACAACGTCGCCACGGTCCCCAACCTGCTCGGCTGGGACAAGGACCGCACACGGGCGCGCGTCGACGAGCTGCTCGACGTCGTGGGCCTGCCCCCGGACCAGTACCGCGAGCGCTTCCCCAAGGAGCTCTCCGGCGGGCAGCGCCAGCGCGTGGGTGTGGCCAGGGCCCTGGCCGCGGACCCGCCCGTCCTGCTGATGGACGAGCCCTTCGGGGCGATCGACCCCATCACCCGAACGCGCCTGCAGAACGAGTTCCTGCGCCTGCAGGAGGAGCTGCAGAAGACGATCTGCTTCGTCACCCACGACATCGACGAGGCCGTGAAGATGGGGGACCGCATCGCGATCCTCCAGGAGGGCTCACGGGTGGCGCAGTTCGCCACGCCCGAGGAGATCCTGACCAACCCCGCCAACGAGTTCGTCGAGGACTTCGTCGGCACCGGCGCGACCCTCAAGCGCCTGAAGCTGACCCGGGTCCGCGAGGTGGAGCCCACCGAGGCCCTGACCGGGATCGTGGACGAGGACCGCGACGTGCTGCGCCGCCGCTTCGAGGACAGTGAGTGGACGGCCATGCTGCTCCTCGACGAGCAGCGCCGCCCCATCAGGTGGCTGCGGGGCACGGACCTGCGCAGCTCCCGTCCCGTCACCGAGGTCGGGGTGCGGGCCCGCGCCATCGTCGAGCCCCAGGCGACGCTGTCCGACGCCCTCGAGGAGATGCTGCTGGGTGCCGCCGGTGTCGCGATCGTGGTGGACAAGCGCGGTGCCTACCAGGGCCTGCTCGATGTGGACGACATCATCACCGCGATCCAGACCATGAAGGACGCCCAGGCGGAGTTCTACCGCGCGGCCAAGCTCGTGGACCCCGAGGCCGAGGGTGCCGTCTGATGTCCACCACCCTCACCCCTCCCGACGCCCAGGACGCCGCCCGACGGCAGGTGGCGCGTGACGAGGACGCCGCCTCCGCGCGTCGGGACCGCCGTGCCAACGTGGTCCGCTACCTCGGCATGCCCATCTTCCTGCTGGTGGTGCTGGTGGGGCTGTACCTGTGGGTCTCCGGCCAGGAACTGGACTCCATCGAGGCGCGCACGCTCACGATGGACAACCTCCTCGGTCAGACCCGCCAGCACATCACCCTGACGGTGTACTCGACCTTCTTCGTCCTGCTGCTGGCGGTACCGCTCGGCATCCTGGCCACGCGGCCGAAGCTGCGCAAGTACGCACCAGCGGTCATCGGGCTGGGCAACGCCGGCCAGGCCATCCCCTCCCTGGGCCTGCTCGCCCTGCTGTTCTACATCTTCCGCACCCAGCCGGCCCTGCCCAGCACCGGCACCTTCCCCGTCGTGGTGTCCCTGGTCGGCTACTCCTTCCTGCCGATCCTGCGCAACACCATGGTCGGCCTCGACCAGGTGGACCGCTTCGTCCTGGAGGCCGGTAGGGGTATGGGGATGTCCAACCGCAAGGTGCTGCGCAGCATCGAGCTGCCCCTCGCCGTGCCTGTGGTGCTCGCAGGCGTGCGGACAGCGCTCGTGCTGAACGTGGGCACCGCTGCCCTGGCCTTCCTGTTCGGTGGGGGCGGGCTCGGACAGACGATCTTCTCCGGCTTCCAGCTGCGTCGTACCCCTGTCCTGCTCACGGGCGCGATCCTGGTGGCGGTCCTGGCGCTGCTCGTGGACTACCTCGCCGGGCTGATCGAGGAGAAGCTCACGCCCAAGGGCCTGTAGGACCCGTGCCCGCCACACGCCGGGAACTGTGCAGATCGAGCCTCAGGTCGTATCCTGTAGGCGTCGTCGGTCCTACGACCGCAGTAGCAGTGCAGCTAACCGCGCCCGGGCTACCCCCCGGACGTCCTCGCCCTCCCGCACCACGACAGGGCGGCTGGATGTCACGGACCACGACGACGGTCACCCGCACGGGCGGGTACCGCCGGAGCACCCCCACCGGGGCCGCTCCCTCCGGCACGACCCTGAACGGGTGGCCGGATCCCCCGACCGAAAGGCACAACGTGCGTATCCGCAACCTACGAGTAGCAGGTGGCCTGGCCGCCGCCGCGCTGATCATCAGCGCCTGCGGCAACGGGCTGGAGGACGACGGTCCCGACACCAACGGTGAAGCAGCCGACCCGGAGGACGTGGCCGAGCCCGGTGACGCCTCCCTGGACGGCGCGTCCATCACCGTCGGCTCCAAGGACTTCGACGAGCAGCTGATCCTCGGTGAGATCTCCGTGGCCCTGCTTGAGGACGCCGGTGCGGAGGTCAACAACCAGGTCAACCTCGGTGGTACCGACGCCAGCCGTGCGGCGCTCGAGACCGGCGAGATCGACCACTACTGGGAGTACACCGGTACCGCCTGGATCTCCTTCTTCGGCGAGACCGATCCGATCCCGGACCGTGTCGAGCAGTACGAGGCCGTCCGTGACCGCGAGGCCGCGGAGCAGGGCCTGTTCTGGCTCGAGCCCACCCCCTTCAACAACACCTACGGCATCGCGCTCTCCCAGGAGGCCGACGAGGAGCTCGGCGGCGTCGACACCATCACCGAGATGGGCGAGCTGCTCGAGAGCGACCCCGACGCCGTGACCCTGTGCGTGGAGTCGGAGTTCAACGTCCGCGACGACGGTCTGCCGGGTATGGAGGCCCACTACGGCATCGAGATCCCCGGCAACAACGTGACCGTGCTCGACACCGGCGTGATCTACGGCGCCACCGCCGACCGCGACCCCTGTAACTTCGGTGAGGTCTTCACCACCGACGGTCGCATCGCGGCACTGGACCTGAAGGTGCTCGAAGACGATGAGGCGTTCTTCCCCCTCTACAACGTCTCCCCGGTGTTCGTCGAGGACATCTGGACCGAGTACGGCCAGACCCTCCAGGAGCTCTACGAGCCCGTGGCCGCCGCGCTGGACGACGACACGATGGCGTCGCTGAACGCCCGTGTGTCCGCCGACGGTGAGCGTCCCGAGGACGTCGCCACCGACTGGCTGACCGAGAACGGCTTCATCGGCTGAGCCAGCTCGAGTGCACGACCATGACGAAGGGCCCCGCTCCGGCGGGGCCCTTCGCTGTGGCGGTACGCCCGGGGCCGGCGTCGGCGGTCATGGCGCGGCGCCGGGTGGCGGCGCTCACCCCCGGTCGGCGACCCCCGCACGCAGCTCGCGGACCAGGGCACCCACCCGTGCCGGCGCACCCGCCGGGTCCCCCTCGCCCGCGGCACGGACCACCGCGGAGCCCACGATGACGCCGTCGGCGAAGCGGGCCACCTCGGCGGCGGAGGCACGGTCCCTGACCCCGATCCCCACCGCCACGGGCAGGTCGGTGTGCGCCCGCACCCGGGCCACGAGCTGCTGCGTGACCTCACCCTGCAGCGCGTTGACGCCCGTGACGCCCAGCAGGCCGGCGGCGTAGACCCAGCCGGAGGAGGCACCGGCGATCGTGGCGAGGCGCTCGTCGGTGGAGACCGAGGAGGCCAGGAACACCGTGGCGAGCTCATGCCGGGCCGCGGCGGCCAGCCAGGGCTCGGCCTCCGCCACGGGTAGGTCGGGCAGGATCACGCCGCTGACATCGGCGGCAGCGAGCTCCGCGGCGAACCCCTCGTAGCTGCGGGTGTCGGCGATGGTGACGTAGGTCATCGCCAGCTTCGGCACCGCGAGGTGGCCGAGGCTGGCCACGAGCTCCAGCTGCCGACCCACGCTGATGCCGGCCTCGAGCACGTGCTGGTTCGCCGCCTGGATCACCGGCCCGTCCATCATCGGATCGGAGAAGGGGATCCCCACCTCCAGCACGTCCGCGCCCGCCTCCACCGCGGCCTCGAAGCAGGCGCGCGAGGTCGGGGGATCGGGGTAGGCCGCGGTCAGGTAGATGATCAGCGCGGCCCGGTCCTCCGCCCTGGCCCGGGCGAAGGCCGCCGCGATCCGCTCGTGACCACGGGTGGCCCGGCCCGGCGCTGCCGCGGTGCCCGGTGCCGGCTGGACGGTGCCGGTGGTGGTGCCGGTCGGCTCCGAGGCGGTCACCTGGGGTCCCCGGCGCCATCCGCGGTCCCGAAGGCGCGCTCCACGCCCACGTCCCAGCCGGCCACCTCGACGACCTCGTCGACGTCCTTGTCGCCCCGACCGGACATGGTCAGCACGACCCGGGCCCCCGCACCGAGGTGGGCGCGCCCGTGGCGCAGCAACCAGCCGACGGCGTGGGCCGGCTCCAGTGCCGGGATGATCCCCTCGAGCTCGCTGGTACGGCGGAAACCGAACAGGGCCTCCTCGTCGGTGGCCGCCAGGTAGGTCCCCCGACCGGTCGCGGCGAGGTGGGCGTGCTCCGGGCCGACCCCGGGGTAGTCGAGGCCGGCGGACACCGAGTGGGCGGGGCGCACCTGCCCGTCGTCGTCCACCAGGGCGATGGAACGTGAGCCGTGGAGGACCGCCTGGCGGCCCTCGCTGATGGTGGCGGCGGAGCGGCCGCTGCCCACGCCCTCACCCGCGGCCTCGATGCCGATGAGCTGCACGTCCTCCAGCTCGATCCAGTCGGCGAAGGAGCCGATGGCGTTGGAGCCGCCCCCCACGCAGGCGATCACCGCGTCCGGCACCCCGCCGGCCTGGTCGGCGAACTGGGCGCGGGACTCGATGGAGATGACCTTCTGGAGCTCGCGCACGATGGTCGGGAAGGGGTGGGGCCCCATGGCCGAGCCGATCAGGTAGTGGGTGGAGTCGACGTTGGTCACCCAGTCGCGCATGGCCTCGTTGATGGCGTCCTTGAGGGTGCGGGTACCGGACTCGACGGGGACGACCTCGGCGCCGAGCAGCTGCATGCGCACCACGTTGAGGCGTTGCCGTCGGCAGTCCTCGGCGCCCATGTAGACGGTGCAGTCGAGCCCGAACAGCGCGGCAGCGGTCGCCGTGGCCACCCCGTGCTGGCCGGCGCCGGTCTCCGCGATGACCCGGGGCTTGCCCATCCGGCGCGTGAGCAGGGCCTGACCGACCACGTTGTTGAGCTTGTGGGAGCCGGTGTGGGCGAGGTCCTCTCGCTTGAGCCACACCTCGACGCCCGCCTCCTCGGAGAGGCGGCTGGCGCGGTACAGCGGGGTGGGACGCCCGCCGTAGTGCCGGCGCAGCTCGTCGAGCTCCGCCTCGAAGGCCGGGTCGGCCTGGGCGTCGCGCCACGCCTCGACGAGCTGGGTCAGGGCGCCGGAGAGCGCCTCGGGCACGTACTGGCCACCGAAGGCCCCGAAGTAGCCCTCGCGGGCGACCTCGGCCTCGGGTGGGGGCGTCAGGATGCTCACGTGGTGCTCCCTGGGGTGGTGGCGGGTGCGGTGTCCGTGGGGTTCGTGGCGGGTGCGGTGTCCGTGGGGTTCGTGGCGGGTGCGGTGTCCGTGGGGTTCGTGGCGTGGGCGCTGTCGGAGGTGGCCGTCGTCGCCGCGGCGCCCGAGGCCGGGTCGGTGTCCGCGGGTTGCCTGCCGCGCCCCGCGTCGTCCGAGGCCACGTCGCTGTCGGCGGGGGGTGCCCCGCGTCCCGCGTCGTCCGAGGCCACGTCGCTGTCGGCGGGGGGTGCCCCGCGTCCCGCGGCGACCAGCGCC
>SKTN01000324.1 GCA_007117945.1 Nitriliruptoraceae bacterium
TGCCCGAGGACTGGACCCAGGTGCTGCCCGCTGGGGAGGGCAGCGCCGCCACCCGCACGCGCTCCGGCGCCGTGATCAACGGCATGGCGCTGCACGGTGGGCTGCTGCCCGACGTGGCGTCCTTCCTGGTGTTCACCGACCACTGCCGCCCGGCCCTCCGCCTCGCGTCACTGCTCCGCGCGCGGGTGGTCTAGGTGCTGACCCACGACTCGATCGCGCTGGGCGAGGACGGGCCCACCCACCAGCCCGTGGGGCACCTCGCGAGCCTGCGGGCCATGCCGGGGGGTGACGGTGTGGCGTCCCGCTGACAGCCGGGAGACCGTGGTGGCGTGGCGTGCCGCCATCTGGCACCGCGGTCCCTCGGTGCTGGCGAGGAAGCCGCCGCGTCCTTCGGGTGGGAACGGATCGTCGGCGCCGCGGCGTCCTCGCGGCCGCGTGCCCGCCTACGGGAGGACCGTGCCCCGCGGGCCGGAGCCGGCGTGCGGCCCGCTCAGCGCCGGCGACGCTTCTTCCCCCGTGGCTGGTAGGGCCGCCGGTCGCCCGTGTCGGGACGCCCACCCGACCCTGCGTCACCCCGGTCCCCGTCGTCCTCCCCGGCGTCGTCGCCCCCTGGGCTGCCGGGGCTGGCGGGTCGGGGCGTGGTCTCACCCGGGAGGTGGCCGGTCGGCTGGCCCGCCGAGCGGGTCTCGGGTCGCCGATCGCGCCCGCCCCACCACCGCCGCGGGGTCCGCGCAGGTTCCTCCGTCCTGGCCGCAGCTCTCTCCCCGTCGGCGTCCTTGCGGCGCGGTGCGGGCCGCTTGCGGTCGGCCAGGGCGAGGTTCGCCTCCTCGGCGCGACGGGCGCGCAGGTAGAAGAAGGCGGACATGGCACCGAGGAAGGCGGAGGCCATCAGGGCGTTGATCAGCGCCGCGATCAGGCCGAGCTGGTTGATCTGGACGAGGCCGACGGCCGGGCCGATCAGCCACGACCACTTCCAGAAACGCATCTGGCGTTGGGCGATGTGCACGGCCAGGGGCGCGTGCTTGCGGGTCTCCACGGGGTTGCCGCGGTTGACCGCCTTGACGATCGCCCGGCGTTCGACCGCGTCCAACCGGGCGAAGCGTTGCTGGCGCTCCCGGCGTTCGTCCTTGGTCGACACCTCGGCTCCATCCTCGCGGGGTCCTGCGCGGTGCCTCGTGGCCCGATGCACGCGGCGGTGAGGGTAGACCGCCTGGCGACCGCGACCGCCCTGGCCCGGCCGTGGGCCACGCTGCTCCGAACCGCCGACGTCGGATCGGTGCGCCGTGAGGAGGCCCCATGCTCGCCCGCCCCACCCCGGATCCCGTCGGCGACGGCCAGGAGTCGGTGTGGTCCTACCCCCGTCCCCCCGCTGTCGAGCCCACGGACGAGCACATCGTGGTCGAGTTCGCCGGTCGCGTCGTGGCCGAGACCCAGCAGGCGCTGCGGGTGCTGGAAACCTCCCATCCGCCCTCGTACTACCTGCCGCTGGACGCTGTCGACTGCTCCCTGCTGCGCCACAGCCTCCACCGCACCTTCTGCGAGTTCAAGGGCCAGGCGGCGTACGTGGACCTCGTCGTGGGTGAGCGCAGCTCCGAGCTGGCCGGCTGGTACTACCCGGAGCCGACGCCCGGGTTCGAAGCCCTCGCCGACCACGTGACCTTCTACCCCAGCCGCGTCGACCGGTGTCTGGTGGATGGTGAGGTGGTGACGGCCAGCGACAGCGACTTCTACGGCGGCTGGATCACCTCGCGGGTGGTGGGGCCCTTCAAGGGCGCCCCGGGTACGGCGTGGTGGTGAACGGGCGCCGGTGTCCGCGCCCCGCGCGGTGGTCGGTTGCCCGGGACGAGGTTCGCTTCTCCACCCTGTGCAGCAGCCGCACACGGCGTTAGCATGGGGTGACGGTGCCACCCAACGGCGCCACCCAGGAGGAACACGTCATGTCTGTCGTGAAGATCAACGTGATCGAGGTACCCGCCGGCAACGCGGCTGTCCTCGAGGAACGCTTCGCCGCCCGCGCCGGGGAGGTGGAGACCGTTGACGGCTTCGAGTCCTTCGAGCTGTTGCGGCCCACCGAGGGGACGGACCTCTACCTGGTGGTCACCCGGTGGCGTGACGACGCCGCGTTCGAGGCCTGGATGTCCTCCGATGCCTTCCAGCGCGGTCACGCCCACAGCGCCGGCAACAGCGTCAACGACCCGACGTGGGGCCACCCCGGTGCGGAGAGCGCATCGGCAGCAGCCCAGAGTGGTCCCACCGAGGGCCACCCGGGCGCCGAGAGCGCTCCGGCTGCCGCCCCGAGCGGCCCCGACGTCGGCCACCCCGGTGCGGAGAGTTCCCCGGCTGCCGCCCCGAGCGGTCCCGACGAGGGGCACCCCGGCGCCCACAGCCGCGGCCCCGCGGCAACGGGCAGCGAACTGTGGAGCTTCGAGGTCGTGACCTCGGCCGTGAGGAAGTGAGCCCCACGGCGCAGCGGGCCTGATCCCGGCTGACCACCGACCCCACGCCCGCCGGCGATCCGCCGGCGGGCGTCCTCATCGCCCGCGGTCGGCCCCACCCCGCGGTCCGGCGATCCAGGGCTCCTCGGGCACGATCACCCAGGCGATGAGGTAGGCGATGATCGAGGGGCCGGGCAGCAGGATCGTGGCCACCGCGATCAGGCGCACGACCGTGGGATCGACGTCGAGGTAGGTGGCAAGGCCCCCGCACACCCCACCGAGGAACCGGTCGTTGCGGGACCGGTACAGCCGTCGGCGGGCGCCGGAGGGAGGGGGTGGTGGTGGGACCGCGCTCATCGGGGTGTTCCTCGCTGCGGGAGCCGGGAGAAGGTGGTCCCTGCAGCATGCAGCCCGCGCCGGGCCGGCGCACCGGGGGACCACCCTGGTGTGACCCTGAGCGCCCCCGTCGGGCTCAGGGTGTCGGTCGGGCGCCCACCTGCACCTCCAGCCAGGCCAGCACGTGCCGGAGGACGTCCTCCCACCCGACCTCCAGCAGCAGGCTGTGGCCGAGGCCGCGGTAGAGGTGCGCGCGGGTCCCCAGCAGCCGGGCGGTCCGGGCTGCCGTCGCCGGTGGGACGATCCGGTCCGCACCGCCGCTGATGACCAGCACGGGGGTGCGGATCACCGGCGCCCGGCGGGGCAGGGTCACCTGGAGGGCGGCGGCTGCGGGCTCCGGACCGACCCGCTCCGCCAGCGCCACCGCCTGCTCCACAGGCGTGGCGGGTCCCACCAACGTGCGCGGCCGGGGGCGGGTGGTCAGGCCGAGGGCGCCGCGCAGCAGCGTCACGGGGTCGTGTCGGGCCAGGGCGCCCAGCAGGGCCAGCCCGTGGTCCGGTGGGGGTGGGCTCAGCAGCACGCCCGCGGGTGCGCTGCGGTAGCGCTCGAGGACCCGTTGGACGACGACGGCTCCCAGGCTGTGGCCCACCAGCACGGGGGGCGCCGGCAGTTCGGTGATGGCCTGGAGCACGTCGTGCTCGTAGTGGCGCAGGGTCGTGGTGGTGAACCGCTCGGGAACCTCGCTGCCGCCGTGGCCCCGGAGGCTGACGGCGACGGCGTGCCAGCCCGCCTCCGCGGCGGCCGGAAGCCACCGTTCGAAGGCCCAGGCGCCCATCCCGGCGCCGTGGACGCACAGCAGCGGCGGACGTCCGTGCACGGGCGCTGCGGGTCGGACCTCCAGTAGCTCGCGCGCCACGGGTGGGGGTGGGAAGCTCCAGTCCAGCCGGCGCTGCACCTTCTCGCCGCGGACCCCGCCCGGGCGGGGCAGCAGCCGACGTGGCGGTGTGGTCACCGTGTGTCCCGTCATGCGGCGACCGCCGCCAGCCGGCGTGCCAGCTCCGCCAGGTCGGCCTCGAGGTCGCGGGCGTAGGCGGCGTGCTCGACCTCGACGAGGTGGCGGGTGGAGTCGACGAGGTCGATGCCGGCCTGGGAGCGGTCGTCGAGGTGGCGGCCGGCGGCACGCAGGTAGTCGCGGGCCGCAGCCGGGTCGCGTGCGTCGAGGTCGAGGAAGCTCGCCAGCAGGACGGACTGCCAGTGCACCAGGGCGAACTGCCCGGAGTCGGGCTGGATCAGGCCGATCACCGCCAGGTCCGTGCGCTCGGGGTGCAGGACGTTGCGCAGCAGGCGGGGCCGTGCACCGCCGGGGATCAGGCCGTCGGGCAGGAAGGGGAAGCGGATGCGGTAGCCCGTGGCGAACACCACGAGGTCCGCGCCCACGCGCGAGCCGTCGGCGAACACCACCTCGTCGCCCTCGAACCGCGCCACGTCGGGCTTGGGTGTGATCGCCCCGTGGCCCACGTGGTACAGCAGTTGCTGGTTGACGATGGGGTGGGTCTCGAGGAATCGGTGATCGGGCCTGGGCAGCCCGTAGCGCTCGTGGCGACCGACCACCAGTCGGGCCGTGGCCTGGAACAGGGTCTGGGTCAGCCGTGTCGGGAGGCGCAGGGCGAAGATCAGGTCGCTGACCTGGTCCGCGGGTCGGCCGAAGGCGTACTTCGGTGCGTACCAGTAGGCCCGTCGGGTGGAGTGGACGGTCGCCGTCGCACGGTGCGCCGCCTCCACGGCGATGTCGCAGCCGGTGTTGCCCGCGCCCACGATGACCACGCGCCGGCCGGCCAGTTGGTCCCCGCTGCGGTAGCCGGCAGCGTGGAGGAGCTCACCGCTGAAGGTGTCCTGGCCGGGGTAGGAGGGCCACTTCGGCGACCAGTTGTGGCCGTTGGCCACCACCAGCCGCCCGTAGCGTCGGGTGTGCGGCACCCCGTCGGGGCCCGTCAGCTCGACGTCGAAGCCGCGCGCCAGGGGTCGCACCCGGTCGACGCTGGTGGACAGCTCCACGAGCTGGTCCAGGCCGAAGTGGGCCGCGTAGCGCTCCAGGTAGGCGCGCACGTGGGTGTGGTGCAGGTAGTCGGGCGCCGCGTCGGGCATCGGGAAGTCGGGGTACTGGGTGAAGGGCTTGGAGGAGATCATGCGGGTGGACTCGTACACCCGGCTCGTCGAGCCCTCGATGTTCCAGTTGCCCCCGACGTGCGCCTCACGTTCGACGAGGTCCACGTCGATGCCGCGTTCGCGCAGGTTCTTCGCCGCGGTCAGCCCGGAGCTGCCGGCACCGAGGACCAGGCTGCGCTCCCGCCGGTCCACTATCCGCCGAGCGTCCTTCGTCGCCATGCTCGCCACCGGGCCCCCTCGTCACGTGGGCGCCGATGGTGCCACGTCGGTCGGGCCGGCTCGGTGACGAGCATCCCCGTCACCACGGTGGCGATGGTGAGCACGCTCACCACGATCAGTTCCATGGTCCGCTTCCCCCGTCGTACGAAGGTCATCTTGTCACCCACCTGTGACGGCTTCGACCCACCGCTGCCCGTCGGGGTTGCCTCCCACCCACGATCGTGCGCCGGGTGCACGGCGTGGACCGCCACGGGCGCCGGTAGCATCGCCGTGACCGCGCCGGCCCGTCGTGGCCACACGCCTCCACCTCCCGCAGGAGCATCCGAAGATGGCCACGAGCCACGCCGACGAGCTCGCCGCCGCCCGCACCCGCGTCGCCCAGCTCGAGTCGGACCTCGACATCGCCGTCAAGCGCGACCGCCACGGGGAGCTCCAGGAACGCGCCGCGGAGCCGGGGTTGTGGGACGACCCCGATCACGCGCGCCAGGTCACCACCCAGCTGTCGCGGGTCGAGGCGGAGCTGACCCGCTACGACGCCCTCGTGGAACGCCTCGATGACCTCGAGGTCCTCAACGAGCTGGCCGTGGAGGAGGACGATCCGTCCTCCGCCAGCGAGGTGGTCGCCGGGCTGGCGACGGTCCGCGCCGAGCTGGACCGCCTCGAGGTCGCCACCATGCTCGGGGGCGAGTACGACCACGAGGACGCCATCGTGTCCATCCACGCCGGTGAGGGTGGGGTCGACGCGATGGACTGGGCGCAGATGCTGCAGAAGATGTACCTGCGCTGGGCGGAGCGTCGGGGCTACGAGACCGATGTCTACGACCAGTCCTACGGTGAGGAAGCGGGGTTGAAGTCGACCTCCTTCGAGGTGCGCGGTCCGGACGCCTACGGGTGGCTGACCGTGGAGCACGGGGTGCACCGGCTGGTGCGCATCAGCCCCTTCGACTCCCAGGCGCGTCGGCAGACCTCCTTCGCCCTCGTGGACGTGGTGCCGGTCCTCCCCGAGGTGGAGAGTGAGGTGGAGGTCCCCGACGAGGACATCCGCGTCGACGTCTACCGCTCGTCCGGGCCGGGCGGGCAGAGCGTGAACACCACCGACTCCGCCGTGCGCATCACCCACCTGCCCACGGGGACCGTGGTCAGCTGCCAGAACGAGAAGTCCCAGCACCAGAACAAGGCGGTGGCCCTGCGTGTGCTGAAGGCCAAGCTGGCCGAGCTCGAACGCCAGAAGCGTGCCGAGGAGCTCGACGAGCTCCGTGGCGGGGTCCAGAACGTCGGGTTCGGCTCCCAGATCCGCTCCTACGTCCTCGCCCCCTACCAGATGGCCAAGGATCTGCGCTCGGAGCACGAGACCGGCAACGTGCATGACGTCCTCGACGGCGACCTCGACCCCTTCATGGAGGCCGAGCTGCGCCGACGGGTGCGCGAGGTCAGCGAGCGCGAGACCTGACCTGACCTGCCCGGGCCGGGACCCTGGCCGTTCGCCGGGGCTTGCGCTGGCACGGGACGCAGGTCCCGAGGTTGTACGCTTCCCGGTCGTTGCACGGCGGCCCA
>SKTN01000230.1 GCA_007117945.1 Nitriliruptoraceae bacterium
GGTGACGCGGATCCCTGGCACCCCACGGCCGTCCGTGCCGCCGCCGGACTGCAGTTCGCACTCCCCGTGGCGCGCACGGACGCCCTGCCGGCCACCGCGCGACCCGTGGTCGGGCTGGACGCCGGGGGCCGCCCGCTGCACGGCGACCCGCTGCCGGCCGACGCCCTGGTCGCGGTGGGCACGGAGCGCGCCGGGCTCTCACCCACGCTCACGGCACGGGTCGACGACCTGCGTGCCATCGGGATGCGGCCGGGGGTCTCCAGCCTCAACCTCGCCACGGCCGTCGCCGTGGCGCTGTACGCCGACCGTTGCGCCGCGGGTGGGGGGTGAGCAGCAGCGCGCCGGTACGGTGCCACCGGGAGCCGTTCCGCCGTCGATCGGCGGACGGGAGCAGGACCGGGACCAGGAGCCGGCGATGGCAGGCGTGGAGCAGACCGGACACTTCGAGCGACCACCGCGACTGACCGATGAGTGGGCTGCGGACACGGCGTTGCAGCGCCTGCTCGAGCGGGTGCTCCCGGCGGAGGTGCACGCGGAGATCACCCCGTCGCTGGCGGAGATGGGACAGCTTGCCGCCACGGAGCTGAAGGCGCTGGCCGATGAGGTCGACGACCCCGCGCACGAGCCGCGCCTCAGGCCCTTCGACGCCTGGGGCCGCCGGATCGACGAGGTCGAGGTCTCCCCGGTGTGGGAGCGCATCGGCGACCTCGGCAAGCAGCACGGGGTGGTGGCCACGGCCTACGAACGCGCCCACGGGGAGCACTCCCGGGTGCACCAGATGGCCCTGGTCGCCCTCTACGGCCCCTCCAGCGCCCTGTACTCCTGCCCCTTCGCCATGACCGACGGTGCCGCCGCCACCCTGGTGACCCACGGCGACCGCGCCCTGATCGACCGCGCCCTGCCCCGTCTGACCAGCCGGGACCCCGAGCGGGCGTGGACCTCGGGGCAGTGGATGACCGAGCGGGCCGGTGGCTCCGACGTGGGCCGGTCGGAGGCCGTCGCCCGCCAGGACGGTGACGCCTGGCGCCTGACCGGGACCAAGTGGTTCACCTCCGCGGTGACCGCCGACATGGCCCTGACCCTGGCCCGTCCCGAGGGCAACGGCCCCGGTGGCCGGGGGCTGGCCATGTTCTACGTCGAGCTGCGCGACGTCGAGGGTGCGCTCAACGGGGTGCGGGTCCTGCGGTTGAAGGACAAGCTCGGGACCCGCCAGATGCCCACGGCCGAGCTGGCCCTGGAGGACACCGTCGCCCACCTGGTGGGCGCACCCTCCGACGGCACCCGTGCGATCACGCCCATGCTGGCGATCACCCGGCTGTGGAACGCGGTCATCGCCGCCAGCGGGTTGCGACGGGGCCTGGCCCTGGCCCGCGACTACGCCACCCACCGGGTCGCCTTCGGCCGGGAGGTGATCGACCACCCCCTCCACCAGGCCACCCTGGCGTGGCTGCGGGTCGAGCACGAGTCCAGCCTGCAGCTGGTGTTCCGCACGGTGCAGCTGCTCGGCCGGCAGGAGGCCGGCGTGGCCACCGACGCCGACCGCGCGGCGCTACGGCTGCTGCTGCCCATCACCAAGCTGGTCACGGGCAAGCAGGGCGTCGCCGGGGCGAGCGAGGCCCTGGAGGCCTTCGGTGGTGCCGGCTACATCGAGGACACCCACCTGCCGGTGCTGCTCCGCGACGCCCAGGTGCTCCCGATCTGGGAGGGCACCACCAACGTCCTCTCCCTGGACGTGCTCCGCGCCCTGCGTGACCCCGAGACCCTGCCCGCGCTCCGCCAGGAGATCCGCGCCGCCGCCGGGGCCACCCGCCACCAGGAGCTGGCCACGATCGGCAAGCAGGCGATCGACGCCGCCGACCACGCCGCGGTGTGGGCGGGCCAGGCCATGGAGCAGGGCACCGCGGCCCTGGAGCACGGTGCCCGCCGACTGGCGATGACCCTTGGCCGGGCGCTGCAGGCGGCGTTGCTGGCCCAGCAGGCCCAGCACGACATCGACGTCCACGCCGACGGACGTGGCCTGGCCGTGGCACGGCGCTTCGCGTCCCAGGGCATCGACCTGTTGGAGCCTGCCGGCGAGCGGCTCGCCGACGACGCCGCCCTGGCGCGCGACGAGCCCCTACCGCTGTGAGGCGACCGCCTCCGGCGGGGACAGCAGGGGTGCGACGCGCCGGTTGAGCGCATCCAGGGTGGCGCGGACCACCGCACGCTCCAGGTCGTCACGGACCACGGCGACCCCCAGCAGGGCCTCCTCGCCCCGCCCGGCCAGCAGGGTCACCGCCACGGTGACACGTCGGGGCGCCGCCCGGGGGTCGGGTGCCACCTCGTCGATCCCGACGGTGACCGGTGTGCTGGTCAGCCTGCCCAGGGCCTGCGCCGTGGCCTCGGCCACGGCACGCAGGGTGCCCTGGGCGGTCGGCACGCTGCGGACGACCCCCTCGACCCGACCCGCAGGCCCCGCGAGGCCGACGGTGGCGCTGACGGCGCGCTCGTCGCGACGCAGGTCGAGCCGGGTGATCGTGACCCGCTGGCGCGGCGCGTTCCCCGCTCGTGGGGCCGACCCGGGGGCCACCACCCCCGTCGGGGGCGGTGGGATGGCCATCCTGCCCGGCGCCGCGGCGGCCGGCGGCGGCGGTGCGGGCGGTACGGGTACCTGGGGTCGCGGCGTGGACATGACGGGGGTGATCGCCGCCGGGTCGAGGGCGATCCCGAAGCGCTCCCGCAGGACCGCGGCCACCGCCCAGGCCACCCGCTCGCGGTCCTCGCTCGACTGCAGGCGCAGCCGAAGCCGCGCACGGCCGCTGCCGGGGTCGCGTCGTACGGCCGCGTCGGCGACGCCCTGCACACCGGCGAGGGCGTGCTCGAGCGCCGCGTCGTCAGGGGCGGCCGTACCCTGCCCCGTCCCGCCGTCGTCGTCCGGGCGGTCCGGTGGCCCCTGCGGGTCCTCCTGCAGGTCCACCGTCACCTCCAACCGCCTGCCGCCTGACCACGCCGCTGCGGCGGCCGATCCCCTACCTGACGACCATCGGCCGGCCCGCGCTGCGCGACAGCACCGCACCGGTGCGGTGCGGTCGGCCGCCCCGCACCCACCGTCCCCGTCGGCTGCGGGAGGAACGGCACAACCCTAGCCAGGCCACACACTGCCGGGCCACTCCACGGACCCGACACGGGTCCCCTCAGCGCCGGGTCGCGAAGGGCCGGCGGGCGGGCGCGTCGGTGGCCAGGGCGGCAGCGACCAGGGGCACCGTCGGGGTGCCGTGGGACAGCACCCGCTGGTGGAAGCGCTCGAGGTCGAAGGCCACACCCTCACGGCGCTCCACCTCGCTGCGCAGGTCCGTGAACTCCTCGCCCCCGACGAAGTAGGAGCTGAGCTGCCCCGAGGTCACCTGGGAGCGCAGCACCGTGGCCCGCGCCTCCGCGGGCTCCTGGTAGGCGGCGCTGACCAGCAACTGCACCGCGTCGTCGTCGGCCAGTTCCCCCGCGTGCAGCCCGACGTCCACCAGGGCCGCGGTCGCGATCCGCAGCTCGTTGCGCAGGTGGATCGCGCGGTAGTCCGCCGCGCTGACCGCCGAGGAGCCGTCGGTGCCGAACCCCGCCTCGGCCACCTCGCGTTCGATGTAGACGGCCCACCCCTCGGCGAACACCGGCCGTGACAGCAGCCGTCGGGCCAGGCGGGGGTGCAGCGCCGCGTGCTCGAGCTGCACGACGTGACCGGGGTAGCCCTCGTGGATCGCCAGGGAGCGCAGCGCGGCCGGCGAGAAGGCGCGCAGGAAGGCACGGGCCTGCTGTTGGCTCCACTCCGCCGGCACGGGCGAGAGGTAGTAGGTGCAGCCGGTCTCGGGCCGAAGCGGGGGCGGCTGGGTGACGAAGGCGACGGCGAGACCGCGCAGGTAGGGCGGGACCTCCCGCACCCGCAGGCGCTCCGCCGGGGGGACGTCCACCAGCCCCGCGGCGGTCGCGAAGGCCCGCGCCTCGGCGATCGCGCGGCAGGCCTCGTCCAGCAGCGCACCACGCTGTACGGCGGTATCCGCGATCATGGCCAGGCTGCGACGGATCCGGCGGTCCACATCGCGCTCGAGCGCCTCACCGGGGAAGCGCCACGCCCAGGCCTCGCCCGTCTCCTCCGCCAGGCGCTCCCGCATCCGTGCGATCCAGGTCCGGGCACGGTCCTCGATCTGCGAGGGGTCCATCACGGTGCCCAGCGCCGAGCGCAGCACCGTGGCGTGCTGCTCCGGACCGAGCCGCCACTCCCCCGGTTGGTCGTCACCGAGCTCGTCGAGGAGCGCGGCGAAGGCCTCCAGCCCCTCGGCTGCAACCTCGCCGGCGTCACGCGCCGGTGAGACGTCCACGCCCAGCAGCTCCGCCCGTTCCGGCAGCACGTCACGCACCAGGGTCAGCAGCCCCGGCAGGCGCTGCAGGGCCACCTCGAGGTGGGGGGCGGGGGCCGTCGCCAGCAGCCCGCTGGCCTGTTCGAGCAGCACGGGGACCCGCCGGGCACGCTGCGAGGCCGCCTCCAGCCGTCGGCACCGGTCGGCGGGGCTGCCGTCGTCCCAGGCCAGGAGCTCGTGGATCGCCGCGGCGACGGTGTCGAGCACGGCCAGGGGGTCCAGGAGGAGCCGGGGACGCACGTCCAGCTGGTACCGACGGAACTCGAGCTCCGCACCGAGCAGCTCGAGGTCGCCCGTGGCCTCCCGCGCGGCCCTGCCCGGCAGGGCAGCGAGCGCAGCGCGGGTGCTGGCGACCTCAGCGGCGAGGACGGCGAGGTCGCGGCTGCGGGCGGCCAGCGCCACGGGGTCGAGGTCGGGCAGCTCCCCGTCGAGGCCCTCGAGACCGATGCGGGTCGCTTCCACGGGCTCGTGCCGGGCGACGACGTCGAGGTAGCGCAGCACGAGCCGCTCGGCGCGGTGCTCGGGCTGCTCCACGGTCGGTGCTCCACGGTGACGAGTCCGGGACGCTAGTGCGCCCCGGGCCCACGTGCGGGCGCAGGTGTGGTCACGTGGGCACGGCGGGTGGGCGGTGGTGGGCTACGCTGGCGTCCTCGCAGGCGGACCGCGCCGTGCCGCCCGCATCGGTGGCGCCCCGCGGATCCCACGCGAGCGGGGCGGCCATGCCGCCGCACCGTCGTCGCGCAGCGACGACCCCCGCGCGTCCCCACAGGGGAGGCGCCCACGATGAGCTGCGATCGCCAGGCGTGTGCACCGACACCATCTCGCCGGGGGTCGCCCGGACGAGAGAACCACGTGACCAAGACCTTCCGTGACCTGGGTGTCCACCCGTCCCTGTGCGCCGCGCTCGAGCGCCAGGGCATCAGCCACCCCTTCCCCATCCAGGAGCTGACGCTCCCCCTCGCCCTCGAGGGCCATGACCTGATCGGTCAGGCCCGCACGGGCACGGGCAAGACCCTGGCCTTCGGCCTGCCCCTGCTGCAGCGCCTCGATCCCGGCCTGAAGGCCACCCAGGCCCTGGTGATCGTGCCCACCCGGGAGCTGTGCCTGCAGGTGTTCGAGGATCTCAAGGTCGGCGCCGAGCTCGGCCTGACCTCGATCAGCGTGTACGGCGGGGTCGGCTACGACGAGCAGATCGACGCCCTGACCACCGGCGTCCACATCGTCGTGGGGACACCCGGCCGGCTCCTGGACCACCTCAACCGGGGCAACCTCGACCTCAGCGGGGTCACCCAGCTGGTGCTGGACGAGGCCGACGAGATGCTCGACATGGGCTTCCTGCCCGACGTGGAGCGGCTCGTGGAGGCCTGCAAGGGCCAGGACCGGCACACGATGCTGTTCTCCGCCACGATGCCGACGCCGATCGTGAAGCTCGCACGGCGCTACATGGACCACCCCACCTTCACCCGTGCCGACTACCACGAGCAGCGCGAGACCGACCCCAACGTCGAGCAGCACTTCTTCCAGGTCCACCGGATGGACAAGCCCCGGCTCCTGGCCCGCATCCTCCAGGACGAGGACCGGGGCGGGGTGTACGTGTTCGTGCGGACCAAGCACATGGCCGACCGGCTGGTCAACGACCTCGAGGAGCTGCAGACCCCGGCGGTGGCGATCCACGGGGACCTGCGTCAGACCACCCGTGAGCGCAACCTGGACCGCTTCCGACAGGGCAAGGCCACGGTGCTGGTGGCCACCGAGGTGGCCGCGCGGGGCCTCGATGTCCACGGCGTGACCCACGTGGTCAACTACGACTGCCCCGACGACGAGAAGATGTACCTGCACCGCATCGGGCGCACGGCCCGGGCCGGGGAGTCGGGCAAGGCCATCACCTTCGCGGAGTTCAACGAGGTCGACCGCCTGAACATGATCCGCAAGAAGCTCGGAGCCACCGACACCGAGGTCAGCCAGGTCTTCTCCACCTCACCTGAGCTCAGTGAGCGGTTCACCCTGCCCACCACCCGCCCCTGGGACCACCTGTCGGGCAGCGGCAGCACCTCGGGCTCCGGTGGCGCGCGCCAGCAGGGCAGCGGCCCGGGCCGGGGACGCGACGACCGCTCCCAGCAGCGGCGCGGACGTTCCGACGGCCGCCCCAAGAGCGAGCGGTCCCAGGAGGGTCGTGGACGGGGCCGCGACGCCGACCGTGGCCGTCGTGGTCGCGGCGCACCGGCGCCCGAGACCACCGGACGCACTGCCACCGACACGCCGGCCGACACCCCCGCCACCGCGGACCGCAAGAGCGCCGCGGCACCGGCCACCCCGGAC
>SKTN01000388.1 GCA_007117945.1 Nitriliruptoraceae bacterium
CCCCAGCCCGACCAGGGCCACCAACAGGACCAGCAGCAGCTCCTGGGCGCCGACCAGGGAACCGGTGGTCGCCAGGGCGCCGACGATGGCCAGGGCGACCAGGGCCGTACCCAGCACGATCCGCAGGGGCGAGGTGGGGGCCGCCGCGGCACGGCGCACCGCCCCCGAGGCGCCCTGGCCCGCCAGCTGGGTCCACGCGTTGCGGTCGTCGGCGTCGGCCCGTGCCCACAGCACGGCGGAGCCCGCGGCGAGGAGGGCGATGGGGCCCACGATCTCATCGCCGAACCACACGCCCACCGCCCGCAGCAGCAGCAGGACGCCGAGCACGATCAGCGCGAGGGCCACGCCCTGCTGGCCGGTGACCCGACGTCGAGGTGGTGGGGTCGCGGCGGCGGCGGGCAGCGCGGCCCACAGCACGCCGTAGAGGACCAGCCCGGCACCGCCCGCGAAGGCCAGCAGTGCGAAGGCGATGCGTACCAGCACGGGGTCGACGCCCAGGCGCCACCCCAGCCCGGCGGCCACCCCGGCGACGACCCGGCCATGCTGCAGGCGGACCAGGCGGTCCGTGCCGCCACCGGGGGGAGCTGCCGGGGGTGCAGGTGGCGGGACGTGCCGCGGGTGGCCGCCGTCCGCACCGCCGGCGTTGCCGGCGGTGCGGACGGCGGCCTGGTGGGCGTCGCGGGGCTGGTCGTCCATACCCCGATGGTCGCACAGCACCGTCGCCGATGGCACCTGGGAGCCCCACCGGGTGGCACCGGGGGACTCAGGGTCGGACCAGGGTGGTCCCCGATGCCATCGGGGCGGAGGAGGGCGCATGCTGGCAGCACCAGGTCGGTACGCGCCGGCCCACGACGCCCCGAGGTCCACGATGTCCGCCCAGCAGCACCCCCAGCCGACCCCGACCGCCCCCGGTCGCCCGCCGCTGCGCCGCCCCCGGGAGGGACGGATCCTGGCGGGTGTCGCCGCGGGCCTCGCGGACCACCTCGGCTGGGACGTCGCCCTGGTCCGCCTGCTCGTGGTGGTCGGCACCCTGGTCACCCAGGGTCTGGGCCTGCTGGTGTACCTGGTCGCCGCCCTGCTGATCCCGGCCGCCGAGCCCGACGCCCCCCGCCCCGTCGCCACACGGGCAGGTGCACAGGTGGGCGGTCGACCCCCCCTGTTCTGGCTGGGGGTGGGCCTGCTCGTGGTCGGTGGGTGGTGGCTGCTGGCCGTCACCCCGATGCGGTTCGGGCTGTTCCCCGGCGTGTCCCTCGGCTCCCTGGCCGCGCCCCTGCTGCTGATCGGGCTGGGGCTGGCGTTGTGGGTCACCGGCGACCGCGACCAGGTGGCGGGCCCGCGTGCCGATCGGCCCGGCGCTCCCCCTCCCGCCTTCGCCCCCGCTGCTGCCAGGACCTCGGCGACCACAGCTGCCGCCGGCACCCCCGTCACATCACCCCAGGAGAGCCCCATGGAGACCACCGTTCCGTCCGATACGACCGCCACCGGCCCGACCAGCGGCTCGGCAGCCAGCGCCGGCTGGGGCCAGCCGCCGGCCGGTGACCACGGCGACCGCACCTCCGGGCCCGGGGCCGTGCCTCCGGGGCCCCCACCCCAGCCGCCGGCCGCCGGCGGCCAGGGCGGGGACTGGACGCCGCCACCGGCGCCGGACCGGGACGACCACGTGCTGGGACGTGCCACCGTCGGGCTGATGCTCGTGACCGTCGGCATCCTGTGGACGCTGCGCCTGGCGGGTGTGCTCACGATCGGGTTCGGACAGCTGCTGGCGGCCGCCCTGCTCGTCGTCGGGATCGGGCTGCTGGTGGGTGCGGTCGCCGGCCGTGGCCGGGGTCTGATCTGGCTGGGGGTGGTGCTGCTGCCCTTCGTGCTCGTGGCCCAGGTCTCGGCCAACGGCTGGATGGGGCCGGTGCCCATGATCAGCACGGACAGCACCGCCGCCGGTGAGCTGCGGCTGACACCCACCGACCTCGACGAACTGGAGTCGAGCTACGAGCTCGGTGCCGGCTCGATGCGTCTCGACCTCACACAGCTGCCCTGGGACGGCGAGGCGATCGACCTGGAGATCTCCGTCGGGGCGGGTGAGGTCCGTGTCACCGTTCCCGACGACATCGACGTCGCCGCGGAGGGCAGCGTCGGCATCGGCCAGATCCGGATCCTCGACCGCAGCGCCGGTGGGCTCGGCGTGGGGGACATCAGCACCACCGTGGAGGTCGAGGATCCCCGCGGGAGCCTGCAGCTGGATCTCAGCGCCGGGCTCGGCGAGATCCGCGTCGAACAGGCGCCCGCGCGGGTCGGCGCGGGGGGCTGACCCGCAGCTGCCGTCGTCCCGCCCCGGCGCACCGGCCCACCGCCGCAGCCCACCGCCCCGCGCGAACGCCCCGATCTCCCGCACCCACCGACCACCACAGCTGCACCCACCGCCGACACCGGCACCGGAGGACCACGATGGAACGCCACCCTCTCGACCTCGTCTCCCTGACCGCGGGGCTCGTCTTCACCCTCGCCGCACTCATCACGCTCACCGGGGCCGTCAGCCTCGGCGTCGACGACCTGCGCTGGATCGGCCCGGGCCTGCTGGTCCTGTTCGGGGTCGTGCTGGTCGCCACCTCGGTGTCGAAGCGCTCGGACCACCAGGCCGACGCTGACGCCCGCCACGACGCCAACGACGACGCGCCCAGGGACGCCACCGTGGACCGCGGTTCGGCCTGAGCGCAGACCCCGACGATCCGGGGTGGTCGGCTCCTGGGCTCCTGCCCAGGAGCCGACCCGATTCGCGACGCCCCGGCGGAGCGGCGCTCCAGGTGGGGTCGATCCCCGGGCCCTGGCCCAGCTCCGTGCCACCCGCGGTGGGGCAACCGGGAGCAGGTAGCCGCAAGCCGGGGTGGGTAGGGTGCCGACCGCGGCCGCCGGACCCGACGGCCGACGGAGCACCGAGCGCTCCGAGCAGCCACGACGCCACCCGCCACCGACCGGCCACGCCCGCCCGGGGACCGCGACCGACGCCTCCCCCCGCGCGGCCACCGGTCGCCGGGAGGCAGGCAAGGACGACGGCGTGCCCGCGACCATCATCGTCGGTGCTCAGTGGGGGGACGAGGGCAAGGGCAAGGCCACGGACCTGCTGGCCGACACCACCGACCTCGTCGTCCGCTACCAGGGCGGCAACAACGCCGGTCACACCGTCATCGTCGGGGACCGGATCTTCAAGCTGCACCTGATCCCCAGCGGGATCCTCTACCCCCACGTCACCCCGGTGATCGCCGACGGTGTGGTGGTCGACCCCAAGGTGATGCTGGAGGAGCTCGACGGGCTCGAGCTGCGGGGCCTCGACCCCTTCGCTCGGGTCAAGGTGTCGGGCAACGCCCACCTGATCATGCCCTACCACCGCGAGCTCGACCTGCTGATCGAGCGGCGGCTCGGCAAGGCCAACCTCGGCACCACCAAGCGCGGCATCGGCCCCGCGTACGCCGACAAGGCGTCGCGGGTGGGCCTGCGCTTCCAGGACCTGTTCGACGAGAAGATCTTCCGGCAGAAGCTCGAGGCGGCGCTGCACCACAAAAACGAGCAGCTCGCCAAGATCTACAACCGCCTGCCCATGGACCTCGAGGAGATCGCGACGGAGTACCTCGGCTACGCCGAACGGCTGCGGCCCCTGCTGGCCGATACCACCGACCTGATCCACACCTCCCTGGAGGCCGGCGAGCACATCATCCTCGAGGGTGCCCAGGGGACCCTGCTCGACCTCGACCACGGCACCTACCCCTTCGTGACCTCCTCCAACCCCGTCGCCGGTGGTGCCCTGACCGGTGCGGGTCTCGGTCCGAAGCACGTCGACCGGGTCATCGGGATCACCAAGGCCTACGTCACCCGGGTCGGCACGGGGCCCTTCCCCACCGAGCTGTTCGATGACGTCGCTGCGCGCATGACCGACGTCGGCGGGGAGTACGGGACCACCACGGGGCGCCGCCGTCGGGTGGGCTGGTTCGACGCGGTCCTCGCCCGCTACGCGAACCGGGTCAACGGTTTCACCGACATCTTCCTCACCAAGCTCGACGTGCTGGGCGAGTTCGAGACGCTGAAGGTCGCCACCGCCTACCGCTACGACGGCGAGACCTACACCCACTTCCCACCGCACCAGTCGATCTTCCACCACGCCGAGCCGGTGTACGAGGAGGTCCCGGGCTGGGGCAGCGACATCACCGAGGTGGAGCGCTACCAGGACCTGCCCCGCGAGGCCCGCGACTACATCGACCTGCTCGAGGAGCAGTCCCACACCCCGATCACCTGGGTGTCCATCGGCCCCAAGCGCTCCCAGACCCTGGTGCGTCGCGACGTACCCCTGGTGCCCGGCCCCTGACCGCCACCGGCAGTGGCGGGTCAGCCGGGCGCACCCGGCTGGCCGGTTGGCGCGTCCAGGTGCTCGTCGAGGTAGTCGCTCGTCGCCTCGTAGGCGGCGGCGATGCGCTCACCGACCCGCGAGAGGTCCCGGTAGCGCAGCTGCGAGGGGTCCCCGGGGTCCATCGGGTCCCCGGTGGGCAGCACGTGGACGTCCACCTCGTCCGCAGCGGCCGCCAACTCCTCCACGAAGCGGTGGCGCCGGGCGATCTCGAAGGCGACGGTGCCCACCTGCCAGGGCCGGGTCGGCACGGTGAGCGGGTGCTCGACCCGGCCGACCTGGAGCACGTGGATCACCTCCGCACCGAGCTCCACGGCCCGGCCCACGGGGATCGAGTCGACCAGCCCGCCGTCGAGGTGGTGCTCCCCCTCCACCTCGACGGGGGGCAGCAGGCCGGGGACGGCGGTGGAGGCCAGCAGTGCCGCGATGAGCTCACCGGAGTCGAACCAGCGGGCCGCGGCCCGCTCGATGCTGGCGGCGACGCACTGGAAGGGGACCACCAGCTCCTCGAAACGCCGCGCCGGCAGTGCGGTCATGATCAGCCGCCGCAGCCGGTGGTTGCTGTGCAGGTGGGTGCGCGTCCGGGCGAAGGTGCTGGCCTGCTCCAGCAGTGAGGCCTCGAAGGGGTTGTTGGCCTCCACGTTGGTCCACAGCCCGCACAACCGCTCGATCGCGCTGTCGGGGTCCGCAGCCAGGATCGCGCCGTTCAGGGCCCCGATCGAGGTCCCCAGGATGATGTCGGGGGTCACCTCGTGCTCGAGCAGGGCGCGGATCATCCCGACCTCGGCGGCGCCGTGGACGCCGCCACCACCGAGCACGAAGGCGACCCGGCGTGCCCGGTCGGCGCTCGCCCTCGTCACTGCCGTGCCTCCCAGCCGGCGTCAGACCCGCGCTTGAGGCTACTGCGCGGGGGTGGCGGGGGACGGCACTAGCCTCGCGTCCGTCCCCCGGTCAGCGGGGGAGGTCAGCGGGTTTCGGAGGTGCGAGGTGGCACGCGATGTCCTGGTGCTCGGCGGTGGTGGTCGTGAGCACGTCCTGGCCTGGGCCCTGACCCGCTCGCCCTCGGTCGCCAAGGTCGTCACCGCGCCCGGCAACCCGGGTACCGCGGAGCTCGGTCCGACCCACGCCATCGACCCCACCGACCCCGACGCGGTCGCGGAGCTGGCGGCACGGCTCGGCGTGGACCTGGTCGTGGTCGGCCCCGAGGCGCCCCTGGTCGCCGGGGTCGTCGACGCCCTGGCCGCCCGGGACATCCCCGCCTTCGGACCCGTCGCCGACGCCGCCCGGATCGAGGGATCGAAGGCCTTCGCGAAGGCGATCATGGAGGCCGCGGGCGCCCCCACCGGTGGCGCCGTGGCCACGGGGGACCGTGACGCGGCCTACGCGGCTCTGGAGCGCTTCGGTCCCCCCTACGTGGTCAAGGCCGACGGGCTCGCCGCGGGCAAGGGCGTGCGCATCTGCACCGAGCTGGACGAGGCCCGCGACGCCGTGGACGACGCCCTGGTACGGGGCCTGTTCGGGGCGGCCGGCAGCCAGCTGGTGATCGAGGAGTTCCTCGACGGCCCGGAGCGCAGCGTGTTCGGCGTGTGCGACGGCACCGAGGTGGTCCTGCTCGAACCCGCCCAGGACTACAAGCGCGCCCTGGACGGCGACGCCGGCCTCAACACCGGCGGGATGGGCGCCTACACCCCGGTCCCCGGCTTCACCCTGTCGGAGGTCGACCACCTCGAGGACCTGGTGTTCCGTCCGGTGCTCCAGGAGCTCGCCGATCGCGGGACGCCCTACCGCGGGCTCCTCTACGCGGGGCTGGTGGAGACCACGGCGGGTCCGAAGCTGCTGGAGTTCAACGCCCGCTTCGGTGACCCGGAGACCCAGGCGATCCTGCCCCGCATCGGCGGGGACCTCGGCGAGCTGCTGTGGCAGGCCGCCACGGGCAGCGTCGCGGGCGCGGAGCTGTCCTGGCAGCAGCGGGCCGCGGTGACCGTCGTGCTGGCCTCCGGCGGCTACCCGGGCAGCTACCCGACGGGGGTGCCCATCCACGGGGTGGAGGCCGCCGCCGCGTTGCCGGACGTCGAGGTGTTCCACGCCGGGACCCGGCGCGAGGACGACCGGCTGGTGACGGCGGGCGGCCGGGTCCTGGCCGTCACCGCGCTCGGCGCCACCGTGGCCGCCGCGCGGGAGCAGGCCTACGAGGCGACGGACCTGATCGGCTTCGACGGGGTGCACCGGCGCAGTGACATCGCGGCGGGCGTGTGAGCGAGGCAGCGACGATGGATGCCGGCAGCTGGGACGAGCGCTACCGCGATCGCGAGCTCGTGTGGTCCGCTGGACCCAACGCCGCTGTCGCGGCTGAGCTCGCCGACCATCCGACCGGCCGAGCCTTGGACCTGGCCGCCGGTGAGGGGCGCAACGCCCTGTGGCTCGCCGAGCAGGGCTTCGAGGTGGAGGCGGTCGAGTTCTCGCAGGTGGCCATCGACAAGGGCCGGGAGCTGGCGGCACACCGGGGGGTCGAGGTCACCTTCACCCTCGGCGACCTCACTGCCCCCCTCGACCTCGCGCCCGCCGACCTGGTCCTGATCGCCTACCTGCACCTGCCCCGGGCCACGGAGCGCGCCGTCCTCAGGCGTGCGGCGGGTTGGGTCGCGCCGGGTGGCACGTTCCTGCTGGTGGGCCACGCCCGTCGCAACCTCACCGAGGGGGTCGGGGGCCCGCCCGACCCGGAGCTGCTCCCCACCCCGCAGGAGCTCACCGCGGCGCTGGAGGGCACCGGGCTCACCCTGGAGCGGGCCGAGGAGATCACCCGCGAGGTCGAGGTGGACGGGGCGGCGCGCACGGCGATCGACGTCCTGGTCCGCGCGCACCGTCCGGCCTGACGGGTCACCGCCGGGCCTGCGGGGCTCACCGCTCGACGGGCAGCTCCTCGTTCACCCACTCGATGATGCCGCCCTGTACGTCCAGCACGTCGGTGAAGCCCAGCTCCGCCAGCAGCGCGTGGAGGTTGCCGCTGCGGTTGCCTGACCGGCAGTACAGCAGTACCGGCGCTGCCGGGTCGAGCTCTGCGAGCTCGTCGCGGAGCCGGGGACCGTAGAAATCGATGTTGACCGCCCCGGGCAGGTGGGCCTGGATGAACTCCGGTGCCGTGCGCACGTCCAGCACGACCGCTGCCGGGTCGTCGAGCCGGGGTGCCGCCTCGCGGGCCGGGACCGCCCGGATGCCTTCGCCGTCCTCGTTCATCGCCGCTCCTCAGGGTTCGATGTCGCGGTGGGGTCGTCGGGTTCGAGCCCGACCCATCGGGTGGTGCCGTCGGTGGTGACCTCGCGCTTGAACACCGGGACCCGGTCCTTGACCGCCTCCAGGGTCGCGCGGCAGGCGTCGAACGCCGCGGCCCGGTGGGCGCTGGTGGCGGCGATGAGCACGGTGTGCGCACCGACCTCGAGGTCTCCGAGGGCGTGGAGCGCCGCGATCCCCGTCACCTCGGGGTAGGTGCTCAGCATCTGGTCGGCGATCGTTGCGAGCTCGCGCTCGGCCATGGGCTCGTAGGCCGTGTACTGGAGCTGGACCACGCCGGCGACCCCCGGTGCGTGGTCACGCACGGTGCCGAGGAACAGCGTCGTCGCACCCGCGCTGGGAGCCGCGAGGCGTTCGAGGGTGCCCTCGACGTCGATGGGGGGGTGCACCAGCCCCGTGAGCCGGACCCGGGCAGGCGCAGCGTCGTCGGCACCGTCGGCGCCACCGGCCACCGGTGGCAGCAGCGCCACCTCGGCGTCGGTGGGGACCTGCTCGTGGTTGCGGGCCACCTCGAGATCGACGGCGACGCTCACGCGCTGCAGCAGTGGCGCGAGATGGGGGTAGGCCGAGGCCACGGCGGTGCGCAGCTCGGACACGGTCATCGACCCGTCCTCGGGCACCGCGACCTCGATGTGGTCGCCGCCGACCTGCTCGGTCAACCCACCGAACACCCGGATCCGCATCGCACCATCCCTGACCGTCGTCACCTCGCGGCAGCCGCACCCCGACCGGTGGTCCTGCCCGGGGCCGGCTCGCGCCGGTGGGCCGGGCAGCGTCGATCGACGATCCTATCCGAGCGCTGTGGGGCACCTGCGACGGTACGGTCGCAGCATGAGCGCCCCGCAGCAACCCCGCGTCCAGGACCTCCTGGGCCGACCCGTGACCGACCTCCGGGTGTCGGTGACCGACCGGTGCAACCTGCGGTGCGGGTACTGCATGCCTCGGGAGCTGTTCGGCCCCGATCACGCCTTCCTCCCCCGTGAGGAGCTGCTGACCTTCGAGGAGCTCGAACGCCTGGTGCGGGTCTTCGCGGGCCTCGGCGTCCACAAGATCCGCCTGACCGGCGGTGAGCCCCTGCTGCGACGTGACCTGCCCGCCCTGGTGGCCGCACTGGCGGCCGTCCCCGGCATCGACGACCTCGCGCTGACCACCAACGGCACGCTGCTGCCGACCCACGCCGCGGCGCTGGCGGCTGCGGGGCTCCGACGGGTCACCGTCAGCCTCGATGCGCTGGACGACGCGACCTTCCGGGCCGTCGGGGACACACCGCTGCCCGTCACCTCGGTGCTGGATGGTGTGGCGGCGGCCCAGGAGGCGGGGCTCGGCGTCAAGGTGAACACCGTCGTGCAGCGCGGGGTCAACGACGAGCAGATCGAACCCCTGGCGGGCTGGGCCCGGTCCGCGGGGGTCACCATCCGGTTCATCGAGTTCATGGACGTGGGCACGACCAACGGCTGGGACCGCTCGCGCGTCCTGCCCGCGGGCGAGGTGCTCAACCGGTTGGCGGCCGTCTACCCCCTCGAGCCCGTGGAGCCCGTCGCCACCGGCGAGGTCGCCGAGCGCTTCCGCTACCTCGACGGGGGCGGTGAGGTCGGGGTGATCGCCAGCGTGACACGACCCTTCTGCCGCACGTGCGTGCGTGCCCGGCTGTCGGCGATCGGCGAGCTGTTCACGTGCCTGTTCGCCGCCAGCGGTCACGATCTGCGGGCCGTGCTGCGTGACGGCGCGGATGACACGGCGCTGCGGGCCAGCATCGCCGAGCTGTGGTCGGGTCGCGACGACCGTGCGTCGGAACTGCGGACCGCGGAGGGACTGAGCGGACCGCGGGTGGAGATGTCCTACATCGGTGGCTGACGGCACGTCGGCGCTCCGGTGCCGTCGGCGCGTGCGCCAAGCAAAGTGCGGCATCGGCGGAGGCGTGTCCGCTCAGCGCACGTGACCCATCCGGAACGGCATCCACAGCACCGTTCCCCGGGCGATGAACGTACGGTGTTGCCATCCCTCGTGTACGGGAGCAGGGAGCGGCACCGGTCGGGAGCCCGGTGCCGGGAAGAGGATCCACGTCCGTCCGGTGGTCGGGAGCCCACCGGACGGACGGCGGGTCCCTCCGCGTCACCCACAGGGTGGACGACGGGATCACGGGCCGGCGGCGGACCACGTCGGCCCTTTCCCGTGTCATGGCCCCTGGCAGGTCCCGGTCACTGCTCCGGTGACTGCCCCGGCCCGGCGCTGTGGTGGGCGGTATCGCCCGCCAGCAGATCGAGCGCGTGGGGCAGCAGGTCGAGGACCGACTCGAGGCTCTCACGGGCACCTTTGGGGCTGCCCGGCAGGTTGAGGACGATCGTGCGGCCGCGGATGCCGCACACGCCCCGGGACAGGTCCGCCATCGGGGTGTGGGCCCGCCCGGCCGCCCGCATCGCCTCTGCGAGGCCCGGAGCCTCGCGGTCGATGATGTCCCTGGTGGCCTCGGGGGTGATGTCGCGCGCCGCGAACCCGGTGCCCCCGGTGACGGCGACGACGTCGAGGCCGGCGTCGGCGTGCCGGCGCAGGCAGTCGGCGATGTCCCCCCGCTCGTCCGCCACCACCTCGGTGGTCACGACCGTGAAGCCCGCGGCGGTCAGGGACTCGGCCACCGCGGGTCCGGAGCGGTCCTGCCGCTCGCCGCGGCTGACGCCGTCGCTGGCGGTGACGACCGCGGCTCGCCGGTGGGGGGTGCTGGGCACGGTGGCTCCTCGCTCGGGGTGGGATCGTGACGGCGCCGGCTCGGGGTCGCTGCGGCGGCGGACCCGCATGGTGCCCCCACCCGCCGGAGGCTACGCGCCGTCGGATGCCCTGCGCCGGCCACTAGCCTCGCACGCATCGTCGGATCGGAGCGCCGGGGTGGAGATCGAGGGACTCGAGCGGCTCGCCCAGGGCAAGGTGCGCGACCTCTACGCCGTGGACGGCGAGCAGTTGCTGCTGGTCGCCAGCGACCGGGTATCGACCTACGACGTGGTGCACCCCACCCCCGTCCCGGACAAGGGGCGTGTGCTCACCGGGCTCTCGGCGTTCTGGTTCACCCGGCTGGGCCACCTCGGTGCCCACCACCTCGTCGGCACCGCACTGGACGACCTGCCCGCGGCGCTGCGGGCCCGGCTCGGTGCCCGGGAGCAGGAGCATCTGCAGGGCCGGATGATGCTGTGCCGGCGTGTGGAGATCCTGCCCTTCGAGTGCGTGGTGCGCGGCTACCTCGTCGGCTCGGGCTGGCAGGAGTACCGCCGCGCCGGTGCCGTGTGCGGGGTGGAGCTGGCCGAGGGTCTGGTCGAGGCCTCCCGCCTGCCCTCCCCGATCTTCACGCCGGCCACCAAGGCTGCCCGGGGCCAGCACGACGAGAACGTGGCCTTCGAGGTGATGGTGGACGCGGTGGGTGCTGCGCTCGCCGGGCAGCTGCGTGACCGGTCCCTGGCGCTCTACGCCGCGGGTGCGGAGCACGCGGCCGAGCGCGGCATCATCCTGGCCGACACCAAGTTCGAGTTCGGCCTGCTCGATGGCGAGGTGGTCCTCGCCGATGAGGTGCTCACCCCGGACTCGTCGCGGTACTGGCCCGCCGAGGCCTGGCAGCCCGGCGTGGCACCGCCGAGCTTCGACAAGCAGTACGTGCGGGACTTCGCCACCTCCACGGGCTGGGACCGGACCCCGCCGGCGCCGGAGCTGCCCGAAGAGGTGGTCGCCGCCACCCGGGAGCGCTACGTCACCGCCTACGAGCGTCTCACCGGCGAGCCCTTCGAGGCCTGGCTCGAACACCGCTGAGTCGCGGGTCGCGCCCCGAGGAGGGGGACGAAGGTCGGTGCCGGTCCGACCCACGCGTCGACGCGCGCCGAACACTGGTTGCACGCGCAATCAATCGTCACCACGCTCACGACCCGAGGAGGTCCACAGATGGCGAAGATCGGCATCGTCTACTACTCCATGTACGGCGCGACCTACGAGCTCGCCCGCACCATCGCCGAGGGGATCGAGAAGGCCGGTGGCGAAGCCCACCTGCGCCGCGTCCCCGACCCGCTGCTGCCCGACGAGGTCAAGGCCGCTGACGGTGTGCGGGAGGCCATCGCCGCCCAGGCGGAGGTCCCCACCGCCGACGTCGACGAGCTCGTGGAGTTCGACGGCATCGTGCTCGGGTCCCCGACCCGTTACGGCAGCGCCACCTCGCAGCTGCAGGCCTTCCTCGACACCACCGGCGCGCACTGGCAGAACGGTGCCCTGGTCGGCAAGGCGGCCGGGTTCTTCACCGGTGCCGGCACGATCCACGGTGGGCACGAGACGACCATCATGTCGATGGCGACCTTCGCCTTCCATCAGGGCATGAACATCGTGCCCGTGGGCTACGGCATCGCCCCGGAGGTCATGGCCTCGCGCACCGGCGGTGGCCCCTACGGGCCGACCCAGCTCGGTGACGGTGAGGGGCTCAGCGAGGACGAGCGTGTGATCGCCCTGTCCTACGGCGAGCACTTCGCCCGGACCGCCGCCAAGCTGGCTGCCTGAGCCGATCGTGGAGCTCGCGCCGGGGCGAGGTCCTGGCCCGAGACCCTGGCCCGACGGCCTGGCTGCAGGTCCCTGACCGCGTCCTGTGGCGCGGCCAGGGCCAGGGTCGCCCGTCCCCGACGTCAGGGCCCCATGACCTCCCGATCAGGGTCGTCTGACTCCCCAGCGGCCTCCGAGGAGCACCTCGGAGGCCGCTGTCGTGCGCTCGTCGCGCACATCTCGTCGACAAGCGTGCGCTCACAGGGCTTCCGACTGTGCTCTCCTCCTATCCACGTAGTAGCGTTCCCTCCGCGCTGTGCGACCGCACAGACGTGGATGTCCCACCGCGGTGCACCTGGCACCGCTCGTGGATCCCGGATGGGAGGGAGAACATGAAGCGTTCCCTGTGGTTGCGACGGACCGCAGCGCTACTCGCGCTCGCCATGGTCGTCGCCGCCTGCGGCAACGGCGAGGAAGCTGTCGACGAGCCCGAGGACGACGAGACCGAGGAGGTCGAGGAAGAGGACGACGACGAGGAGGTCGACGAGACCGAGGAGGTCGAGGAAGAGGAGGGCGCCGCAGGTGAGGAAGGCGTCCTGAACCTCGGCTACATCCTGCCGGAGTCCGGCCCGCTCGCGTTCCTCGGACCCCCGCAGATCGAGTCGGTCCGCCTGGCCGTCGATGAGATCAACGCTGCTGGTGGTGTGCTCGGTAGTGAGGTCACGCTGTCCTCCGGTGACGAGGCCGGCGACGCGACCATCGCCTCCGAGACCGCGAACCGCCTGGTGAACGAGGGCGTCAACGCGATCGTGGGTGCTGCTGCGACAGGTATGTCCCTGTCCTTCGTCGACGCGGTGACCAGCGCCGGCGTGCTCCAGTGCTCGGCGTCCAACACCGGCCTGACCTTCACCAACGCGGACTACGACGGGCTCTACTTCCGTACCGCTCCGTCCGACATCCTCCAGGGCCCCGTGCTCGCGGAGACGATCGTCGGTGACGGCAACTCCAACCCCGCACTGCTCGCCCGTGCCGACGACTACGGCCAGGGCCTGCTGGGCGCGACCGTGGAGGCACTGGAGGCGCAGGGCGCGAGCATCGCGGCAGAGATCGTGTTCGACCCCGAGGCGGCCAACTTCGACGCCGAGGTCAACCAGGTCGCCGGTTCCGGTGCGGACTCTGTGGTGCTGATCACCTTCGACGAGGGTGCACAGATCCTGCAGTCGATGGTGGAGCAGGGCCTCGGCCCCGCGGACATCCCTGTCTACGGCGCCGACGGCATCCGTTCCAACGAGCTCGCTGAACTGGTCGACCCGGGTGACGCGTCGGTCCTGGACGGCATGCGCGGCACCGCGCCGGGCTCGCCGCCCTCCGACGAGGTCGAGGACACCGGTTACCTCCAGCGGTTCCAGGAGGAGACCGGTCTCGACGACACCCAGTTCGCTCCCGAGGCCTACGACTGCACCACGATCATCGCCCTGGCTGCGTGGTTGGCGGACTCCACCGAGGGTGTCGACATCGCGACGGAGATGATCAACGTCACCGCTCCCGGTGGGACGGAGTGCACGTCCTACACCGAGTGCGCGGAGCTCTTCGCCGACGGTGAGGACTTCACCTACATGTCGGCTTCGGGCGTCGTGCTGGCGGAGACGGACACCGGCAACGGTGAGCCCAACGCCGGGTTCTACGAGGTCTGGGAGATCGATGACACCGGCACGGTGAACACCGTCGACGTCGTCGAGTCCACCTTCTGATCGATCGCGGTGCGCCGGGCTGGTTCCGGCGCACCGCGTGCACGGCACGTGGTCGGGCCCCGCCTTCGGCGGGGCCCGACCACGTTGCGGGGTGGTGTCCGTGCGGGGTTGGAATCTTGGCGCTGCTCCGGTTGTTCGTCCGCCCCCGGGGAGCCCGCTGTTCCGGGTGTCCTGCCGCCCCGCGCCGGCGGAGCCGCTGCCCGGTTGTCCTGCCGCTCCAGGGAGCCGCTACCGGGTGGCCGACGCCTCGGAGCCGGCTCCGGCGAGCGAGGCTGCTGCGCCGATGGCAGACGTCGCCGGGCTCGACGATGCGCGGGCCCCCGGTTCCGACCCAGGCGCACGAGCCGGTGGGACCGCCCAGGCTTGGCAGGCTGTCCTGACCACCACGCCCAGGCTGGGCGCTACGTCCAGCACCACCAGCCCGGTCGAGCCGGGCCCACCCACCCGGTCGACCTCGTGTGGCCGTCCGGCCGGGCCGAGCCCGTCAGGCGTCGGCGGGGACCGCGTACACGATGTCGATGTTCTCGTAGGACCCCGTCTGCGGGTTGAACTCGCCGCCACAGGTGTCGATCACCAGACCCGGCTCCCCATCGAAGCGGAACACCTGCTCCATCGGATACGCACCCTTGGTGATGCGCTCACGGCGTACAACCTCCCAGGTCGAGGTCGTGCCGTCCTCGTGGTCGACGATGATGGGGTCGCCAGGCTCGACACGCCGCAGGTCGAACAGCACGCCACGGCCCTGCGTGCGGGAGTCGACGTGGCTGGTCATGAAGGCGTTGCCGTCCTCCCCGGGGCGCGGGCCCCGGCGGTACCAGCCGACCTCCTGGACGTCGTCGGGGATCTCCACCGCCCCGCGGTCATCGAGCGCGACGTCCACGACGGTCGCGACCTCGACGCCGATGGACGGGATGGAGACGCCCACCGGAGGAGCCGGCCGTGGGTCGGCCTCCTGCTCGACGGGTTCGATCCGCACGTCCGGCGTGAGGGCGTCGGCATCGAAGCTGTCGGTGCCCTGCTCTGGCTCGGTCTCGACCTGTGCGGTGTCCGGATCGGAGGATCCAGCGGCGCCCTCGGCGTCCTGGTCGTCCACGAGGTCAGCCGCGACCTCGAATCCCGCCGGGAGCTCACCGACGGTCTCCGCGGGCTCCTGGAGGTACCAGGCGACCGGGGTGCCGACGAGGAGGAGGGCCCCCGCGAGCGCGAGGAGCCAGCGGGCCGTGGGTCGCATGGTGAGCTCCGTCGTACTGCGGGGGTCTAGGGGAGGTTCGGATGCCGAGGCGGCACGGTTGTATCGGGCTGACACGGGGAGGGGGAGGCCCGTAGGCCTCCCCCTCCCTTGGAGCTGTCGCTAGAGGTCAGCGACGCTTCCGCGCGGTAGCCACGGCGGGCACGGCGAGCAGCAGCGCGCCAGCGGCCATCAGGGCCAGGACGAAGCCGGGCAGACCGGAGGCGGCGAGGCCAGCCTCACCGGGGGAGTGCTCCTCGGTCGGCTCTTCCATCTCCTCGTCGTCAGCAGCGTCGTCCTCAGCAGCGTCATCGTCGGCGACGTCGACGCTGATGGTGGTCACCTCGAGGGAGGGAAGCTCCGCACCCTCATCCGGGCCGAGAGCGAAGACGAGTACCGCCTCGCCCTCGGGAACGGTCACCGGGTCGAGGTCGATCGCGTTCTCGTCGGCACCCGCGGCTGCAACCCCGAGACCCTCGACGGTCGCGGCGCCGGTCGCGGCGAAGCCAACCGCACCGTTCGGCACGTCGGCGAGGCCGGTCACGTCAGTAGGGGTGATGTCGACGTTGCCGAAGTTGGCGAAGTGTGCGACCTGGATGCCCTCACCCTCGTCGGTGGTGTTGGCACCGAGGAAGAGCTCCGCTTCGCCGTCGGTGTTCAGGCCCGCGACTGCGTAGTAGCTCGTGCCTGCGGCAAGCTCGACCCCGTCAGCGCTGAGGGCGACCTCGCCCGTGTCCGAGTCGGCGACGGCCAGGTCGTAGGTGCCGGCCGGAAGCTCAGCGGGAGCGATGGTGCCGAATTCAACCCCCTCGAAGGCGGCGTCGCCATCGACGAGGATGTCAGCGGTGAATCCGGGGACGCCGTGGACGATGATGACCTCAGCGTCTTCGTGGGCGTCGGCCATGGCGGCCGACGCGGGAACTACCGCGAGGGCGGCCGCCGCGACTGCGGCGTACAGCTTCTTCTTCATGGGGTGGAACCTCCGCGATGCATAGGGTGTGAGGTTGGCGTACACCGGAAGTTCGCGAGGCCGTCGACATCGGATCGTCCGTCGAACGCCTCCAAGCCGGCCCCCTGAGGCGGTCGAAGCACTCGAAAACGCCGATGATCAGGCGTTCAGGGGCGTTCCGCAGGGATGGTGCGCCTCTTCGCGGATCCAGATCGGCTCCACGGTCGCACGTTGTTGAGCGTTGCGCGCACAACTGTACCCCCCGTTCGCCTTCCTGTCAGGCGCAGCCCGGACTCAGGCCTGGGCGAGTGTCCCGAGGTACAGCTCGATCACCTTGGGGTCGTTGAGCAGCTCCCGTCCCGGGCCGGTGTAGGCGTTACGGCCCTGGTCGAGGACGTAGGCCCGGTGGGAGATCTGGAGGCACCGGCGCGCGTTCTGTTCCACCATGATGATCGAGACACCCGTGGCGTTGATCTCCCGGGCGCGGAGGAAGGCCTCGTCCTGCAGGGCCGGTGACAGGCCGGCCGACGGCTCATCGAGGAGCAGGACACGGGGGTCCATCATCAGGGCGCGCCCCATCGCCACCATCTGCCGCTCACCGCCGGACAGGCCCCCGGCCCGCTGCTTGCGCCGGTTCTTCAGCAACGGGAACAGCTCCGCCACCACGTCGAACCGCTCGCGGAAGCGCTTCGGGCGCAGGTACAGCCCCATCTCGAGGTTCTCCTCGATGGTGAGGCTCGGGAAGATGTTCTGGGTCTGGGGCACGTATCCGACGCCCTTGGAGACCAGACCATGCGCGGAGGCGTTGGTGATGTCCTCGCCGCGCAGCGTGACGGAGCCGGAGCGGATGTTGACCAGCCCGAACAGCGACTTGAGCAGGGTGGACTTGCCCGCCCCGTTGGGGCCGATGATCCCGACGAACTCACCCTCCGCGAGGGTGAGGTTGCAACCGGTCAGGATGTCGATCCCCGGCAGGTAGCCGGCGGTCACATCGCTGGCATCGAGGAGCAGATCGCTCATGACGGGCCCTCCTGTGCGTCGCTGGCGGCTCCGCCGGATCCGTCGTCCGGACCGCCGCTGGCGAGCTCCCCGGCACCCTCGTCGCTCTCCGGGGGTGCCTCCTCGCGCACGGCGGTGTCGGCGACCGCCGCCGCGCCCAGGGGCACCGGGGTGAAGCGGCTCTCGTCGCCGTGCCCCTTCCCGATGTAGGCGTCGATGACCTCCTCGTTGCGCGCCACCACCTCGGGGGGGCCCTCGGCGATGATGCGACCCTCGGCCATCACCACCACCCAGTCGCTGATGTCCATCACCACGTCCATGTCGTGTTCGACGAACAGCACGCTCATCCCCATGTGGGGCAGGTCCTTGACGTGCTCGAGTAGGGACTGGGTCAGCGCGGGGTTCACCCCGGCCATGGGCTCGTCGAGCATCACCATGATGGGTTCGACCATCAGGGCACGGGCCATCTCGAGCAGCTTGCGCTGTCCGCCGGACAGCGTCCCCGCCATCTCGTCGCGCATGTGGTCCATCTTGAAGCGGACCAGCAGTTCCTCGGCCCGGGCCTCGATCTCCTGCTCCTGCTCCTGCCACAGCGGCGCCCAGGGCGCCAACAGCAGGCGTTCGCCACGCTGCTCGCGGGCGCCGAGCTTCATGTTCTCCATCACCGTCAGGCGGGTCAGCGCCTTCGTGAGCTGGAAGGTGCGCACCATCCCGTAGTTGGACACCTTGTGTGCCGGGATCTTGCGCAGCTCGTGGCCGTCGAAGGTGCCCGCGCCCTCGTCGGCGACGTCGAAGCCGGTCATCAGGTTGAAGAAGGTGGTCTTGCCGGCACCGTTGGGACCGATCAACGAGGTGATCGCCCCCCGGGGCAGCTCGAGGTGTTCGACGTCCACCGCCACGAGACCACCGAAGGTCCGCCGGACGTGGTCGACGATCAGGATCGGGTCCGGCTTCGCGACCCCGGGGACGGGCTCGACGTCGGCGAGGGCGGCCGCACCGGGCGAGGGCTCACGCATCGAGCATCATCTCCTGCTTGTTGCCGAGCAGGCCCTGCGGTCTGAAGGCCATCAGCAGCACGAGGAGCAGCCCGACGAAGGCCAGCCGTGTGGGGCCGATGGTGCCCGAGGGCATCATGTCGGTGATGATCAGCCCGCGCTCGACGCTGGAGAGCAGGAACCAGAACAGGGCAGCGCCCACGACCGGGCCCCACACCGTCGCCGCACCGCCCATGATCAGGATCGTGTAGGCGAAGAAGGTGACCTGCGGGAGGAACTGGTCGGGCGCGATCGCCGCCTGGCCGAGGGCCAGGAGCATCCCCGACAGCCCGCCCAGCATCCCACCGAGGATCAGCGCCTGCATCTTGTAGGCGAAGACGTTCTTGCCCAGGGCGCGGGCGGCGTCCTCGTCCTCGCGGATCGACTTGAGGACGCGCCCCCAGGGGCTGCGCATCAGGGCCCAGACCAGCGCCACCACCAGCAGCACCAGGGCCCAACCCACCAGCGTGGTCCACAGGCGCGTATGGGTGAAGCTGAGGAACCCCAGGTTGTAGCGCCCCGGTGGGAAGGGGTTGAGTGCGTTCCAGGTGCCGGTGAAGCCGCTCCCACCGACCTGGGAGGGGATCCCGAAGGGGCCACCGGTGAAGGGCGTGGCGGGTGCGGACCGGAAGACGAAGCGCAGGATCTCCGCCGCTGCGATGGTCGAGATGGCGAGGTAGTCCGCCCGCAACCGCAGGGTCGGCGCACCGAGCGCCAGCGCCAGGGCGATGGACGCGGCGAAGCCGGCGAGGACCCCCACCCACAGCGGCTGCTCGTAGATCGAGACCGTGATCGCCATGCCGTAGGCACCGAGCAGCATGAACCCCACCTGCCCGAAGTTGAGCAGGCCGGTGTAGCCGTAGTGGACGTTGAGACCGAGGGCCGCCAGGGCGTAGATGGCTGCCGTCGGTCCGATCGCGGAGTTGATCCCACTGACCAGGATGGCGGTGATCGCGTCCATCAGCCGATCCTCTCACGACGGCCCAGCAGGCCCTGGGGTCTGACGAGCAGGATGATGATGAGCACGAACAGCGCCCACACGAACTTCAGCTCCGTGGAGAAGAACAGGGTGGACAGCTCCGTCACCAGGCCGACGACGATCGCCCCGAACATCGCCCCGTAGGCCGTGCCGAGACCGCCGAGGATCACTGCGGCGAACATCAGCAGCAGCAGGCGGAAGCCCATGAGGTAGTTCACGTTCTCCACCAGCCCGTTGAGGATCCCTCCGAACCCGGCCAGCCCGCCCCCCAGCACCCACACGAACAGCACGACCCGCTGGACGTCGATACCGGAGGACTCCGCGAGGTCGCGGTTGTCGGACACCGCCCGCATCGCCTTGCCGATACGGGTGCGCTGGAGCATCGTCGCGACCCCGACCAGGGTCGCCGCGGCCACCAGGCTCACGATCAGGTCCCGGGGGGTGATGCTCAGCGGGCCCAGCTCGATCCGCTGCTGGATCGTGTAGTCGAAGTAGGGCCGGCTGCTCCCGCCGAAGGCGATCTGGATCAGGTTGCGCAGCACCAGGGACAGACCGATGGTGATGACGAGCATCTGGATCAGACCCGTACGCCGGCGCCGCAGGGGTCGCCACAGGCCCAGCTCGATCCCGGCACCCAGTCCGGCCGACAGTACGACGGCGATGGCGCCGGCGACGAGCAACTGCAGGCCCGCACCCGTGCCCTCGGGTGCGTTGAGGAACCAGGCCACGACCGCGCCGAAGGTGACCATGTCGCCGTGGGCGAAGTTGACCAGCCCGGTGGTGCCGAAGATCAGCGACAGCCCGATGGCGGCGATCGCGATGATCAGGCCGAACTGCAGCCCGCTGAACGCGGCGGTGAGGAAGCGTGACCAGAAGGGGGTCCGCGCTCCGAGCTCACCGATCGGGAACAGCACCGTGCGCTGCTGCCCGGCGTTGACCGACAGTTCGCGCGAGTCGTTGTCGGGGTCACGCAGGTCGGTGCCCTCGGGCAGGGTCGCCTGCTCGAGGGTCGCCACGTAGTCCCCTGGACCGGGCAACTCCACGCTCCAGGTGCCGTCGTCGCCGCTGACCGACTCCCCGATGGGGTCGCCCTCGGGGGTGGTGACCATGATCGTCACCCCGGGCACGGGCTCACCCTCGGCGTCACTGAGGGTGCCCTGGAAGGCCTCACCGCCCTCCTGGGCGAGCAGCTCCCCCGGCCCGGTGTCGTCGGCCGTCTGCGCGAAGGCGGAGCCGGCGGTCAGCACGAGCAGGGCCAGCACGACGAGCGCGAGCGGCAGCACACGCAGGCTCAGGCGCACGAGCGCTCCTTGGGTCACGTGACCGTCGACCGACGGCCGCGCGGAGTCTAGGCAGCTACGCGGCCGGTGTACGAAGGCAGGTACGTCGAGGTGCGCCCGTGCGGGCACCCCTGCCCCCTCCTGGCGCCCCGCGCGCGCCGCATCCCGCGGTTGCCGGGGCGTGGTGGGCGGGTGCCGGCTCCAGGGGACCATGCCGGGTAGAGTTGGC
>SKTN01000276.1 GCA_007117945.1 Nitriliruptoraceae bacterium
GCCTCAACGGCGTGCTCGGACGGGTGCGCTACAGGTTGAGATGACGCCCATAGCCGTCTGGTGGTGCGACCAACGGGCCGTGCGTGTCCAGTCGCCCGCTACCGCTGCGTGCGGCGTCCAAGCGCACTCGAGCGTCGTGGTGCCGCACGAACCATCACCTCAGCCCGCCACCTGGGCCACGGGGAGGCGCGCCACCGAAGCCCCTGCTGACCTGCCAGGATGACCACTCCGGGTGGCCGCCTCCCGACTCCACGACGCGCGCCCGCCGCGATCGGGCGCTGAGCAACCCACACGACGATCCGGCCACGTGGAGCCAGCTACGCACTACGCCCTGTGACGGGGGATGCCCGGACCCCGGGAGGGACGGCAGGGCCGGCGGCCACGCTTGCCCGACTCGGGGCCACATGACGCAGCGTGACGGCGTCTGGTCGCCCAGCCTTTGGGGGGCCCGGCTGCTGACCCGCCCGGCACCTGCCGTGGACGCTGCAGGCCCGCCTGGGCGAGCCCCCCTCCTCCGCCGCACCTCGGCGCACCGTCGAGCGACCCTCGTCACCTGATGGTGCGGCGGAGACGGCCAACAGGAACGCGCTGTGCTCGCCTCCACGCAGGGGCAGTATGCGCGCTGGGCGCGCGCACTGCCCTTCGAGGCCACCGAGGCGGCGCACCGGACCGGCGGCTGCCGCCCGGGTCGTCACGGTCACCAGCACACGCACGACGAAGGGCTGCCGCGCCGGGAGTTCTGGGCGGTGCTCCGTGACATCCCCCACGCCCTGGACGGGGCGCGGGCAGGGTGGGGAGTTGCCTTCCGCCTGCGCCCGCTCCACCACCTCGCCGCTGACCGCCTGTCGGCTCCACACCCCAACCCCGCTCAGCGGTCCTGCGGTGCGGGCAGGTGCGCGTCGAGGAAGCGGATCAGCTCCCGGTTGGCGGCCTCGGCGTGCTCCTGGTTGACCAGGTGGCCACCGGGCACGACCACGCGTCGTGCAGCGGGCTCACGGTCCGCCCAACGTGCCATGGCACGTGCCACCGGCCGCTCCTCACGCGCACCTTGCAGCAGGAGGACGGGGATGCCGGGCACGGGTGCACCCTCCGCTCGCAGGTGACCGTCCATGGCCGCGGCCGACACGGCCACGAACGCGGACTTCGGGAGCTGCCGCGTCGCGGCCGCGACGTAGGCCCGTACCGCGGGATCGCGGGTGACCATCGCCGCGAACACGCGGCGCAACAGGCCGTCGGGCCACAGCGTGAGCATCTGGATGCGCAACCGCTGCAGGACGCGCAGCACCGCGCCGGGCCGGTCCCCGAGCGCCGGCGCACCGATCACCACGAGGCCGGCGACCCGGTCCGGGGAGCGCGTGGCGAACTCCTGCACGATCATCCCGCCGAAGGACTGACCGACGAGTACGACCGGCTCCGTGGCCAGCTCGTCGAGGACCGCCCCGAGGTCGTCGGCCGCCTGCTCGATGGTGATGCCATCACCCATCGGCTGGCTCGCGCCGTGGCCCCGCACGTCCCAGGTGACCACGCGGTAGCCGGCAGCGACCAGTGCGGGGACCTGTGCATCGAAGGCCCGGTGGTCGAGGGACAGACCGTGGGTGAGCACCACCGTGGGGCCGTGCCGTGGACCGTGGAGGTAGGCCTGGACCGGGCTCCCGGCCCGATCGAGGACACGTCGCTCGACTGCGGAGGTGTGCTGGCGCATCGGGATACCTCGCTGTTGCGGTGGTGAGGGGACGATCCGAGCCTGCCCGCGTCCCCTTTCCTCCCGCTTTGCCCCCGGTCACGGGCCCGAGGCGACCTCCCCTGCTGTTCCGTGACCGCTGCGCACGTCCCCGCTCGCGACCCGGGCCGCGACCCAGTCGGTGACGGTCTCCAGGACGCGGGTGTCGAGGGGCTGCTGCCGGCGCAGTTGCTTGCGGTACTCCGTGGGGGACCCCGTGCCGTCGGTGTGGCGCAGCAGGTGGTTGACCCGGGCGACGCGGTGGGTCTCGACGTGCTCGTGGGGCACCAGTGCGGCCATGCGCTCGAGGTCAGCGGGGTCGACCTGGAGGTCCAGGTCCCCGGTGACAGCCAGCAACGGGACCTGCAGACGGCGGAACTCCTCCGCGGGATCGTGGTCGATGAAGCCGCGGAGCCACCCCGCGTTGCTCCGACGCCCCTGGATGCGCAGCACGGGCACGTCGCTGGCGCGCAGCTTCGCGAACAGCTTGGCCTGAGCGCGCTCGGGCGAGTGCCGGAGCACCCGCAGGAGCAGCCGCACGGGCGCCGGCAGCGTCGCGATGATCCGCACGGCCTGCCAGCGCAGCGCGGCCTCGCCGGTCACGGCCGGACCCGCCAGCAGGCACACACCGGCGAGGCCACGGTCCTCCGCCGCCAGGGACAGCGCGTGGAGGGCACCCTCGCTGTGACCGATCACCACCACGCGGTCGCCGTCCACACCGGGCTGGGCCCGCAGCGCCTCCAACGCGCGGGCGGCATCGTCACGGGTGTCCGCGAAGCTGGCCTCCAGGAAGGACCCACCGCTGGCACCGACACCCCGTTTGTCGTAGCGCAGGGAGCCGACGCCGACACCCTCGAGTCCCTCTGCGAGCATGCGCGTGACGCCCGTCCGCAGCTTCTGGTGGTCGGAGTCGCGGTCGACCTCACCGGAACCCACCAGCAGGAGCGCCGCGGGGTGCGGCCCCTCGCCGGGGGGCAGGCACAGGGTGCCGGCCAGGGGGCTCCCGTCGACCGCGGCGAAACCCGTCTCCTCGACCCGCATCACGCTGCCTCCTCGATGGCGGTGGGCTGACCACCCACCATCCTCGCAACCGACGGTCCTGACGACCTACCGTTCTCAAAGATGATAACAGTCAGCTACGCTGGGGCCACCTGCCGACCAGCGAAGGGCGAGGGATGGGCGATACGCGCACGTCACTGCTGCTGCACCCCGTGCGACTGCGGATCCTCCAGGCCGCACTCGGGCGCGAGGTGACCACCGCGCAGCTCGCCGAGTGGCTGGAGGATGTCCCGACGGCGACCCTGTACCGGCACGTCGCCGCGTTGCTCGACGGCCAGGTGCTGGAGGTCGTGCAGGAGCGGCTGGTGCGCGGCAGCGCCGAGCGCACCCTGCGGGTCGCGCTGCCGGCCGCGTCACTGGAGGCCGACGAGGTCACGGCGCTGTCACCTGCGGAGCACCTCGACGCGGTGACCGCCTTCCTCGCCGGCGTGCTGCAGGCCGCCAGCGACTACCTCACCTCCCCGGGGGCACGACCCGCGACCGACGGCTACGGCTACCGGCAGGTCGCCGTGTGGGCCGACGAGCAGGAGCTCGCGGAGCTGACCGCCTCGATCCGGGACCTGTTGCACAGCGGTGCCGCGCGTCCACCCGGACCCGGACGGCAGCGTCGGGTGCTGACCACCGTGCTGGTGCCCGACCCGGTGCCCACCGCGTGACGAGGTAGCGAGCGGCGGGTGGCGTGGGGAGCCCCCCCGGCTGACCGTGCACCGGTCCCTCCCCACGCAGCACCCGCGGCTTCTCGCGCGACCACGCCACCGTCGACGACCTGCCGTCGGGTACCCCTGGGGTGCCCGGGCGGCGTGGCAGCAGCGTGGTGCGCGGCGCCCTGTCCACCGTAACGAGCCGAGCACGCGTTCGGGCCGTCACAGGGCCGTTGCGGGCAACCTCGCACAACCTCGCACAGCCGCGGCGACCCACCCGTCGCGGTCGGACGACCGAGGTCGTAGGCTCCCGGGGATGGTGACGCACGCGAGCCGTGACGAGGACGCGGACGTGCGGGGTCGCTCCGGCCTCAGCACGGTGACCACACGTGCGCGGTTCGGGGAGCTGCTCACCGAGGTGCGGCAGCGCTCGGGCCGTAGCCTCCGGGACCTGGCGACAGCGGTGGGATCGAGCCCCTCCACGCTGAGCGGCTGGTGCCGGGCGGACAACCTGCCCTTCCCGGCCCAGTTCGACACGTTCCGGGCCATGCTGCGCGAGCTGGGGGTGGACGACCCTGAGCCGTGGATCGACACCCTGGTCCTGCTCCGCCAGGCACGGAGCACCCACGCACCCGTCGCCGGGGCGCCCTACCCCGGGCTCGCGGCCTTCGGACGCCAGGACGCGGACCGGTTCTTCGGACGTGAGGAGCTCGTGCAGCGGGCGCTGGACCGCTGGACCGACGTGCTGGCATCACCGGACCGGGCGCGCCTGCTGGTCCTGGTGGGCCCCTCAGGATCGGGCAAGTCCTCCCTGCTGCACGCCGGGCTGCGCCCGGCGCTCGAGGGGGCGGGGCACGCCATCGTGACCATGACCCCGGGCAGCGACGCTCTCGCTGCCCTCGGCGCGGCCCGCGACGGTGCCCCGGCCCGCACGCCCGGGGACCCGGATCCGGTCCCCGTCCTCCTGGTCGACCAGCTCGAGGAGCTGTTCACCTCCAGCGATGACCAGCGCACCCCACGACGCTTCCTCGACGCCCTCGAGGAGCTCTCCTCACCGACGACCTCCGAGGGCTGCGCGGTCATCGTGGCGATCCGCATCGACTTCTACGCCGAGCTGGCCGCCACCGCGGGCTTCAGCAGCGCGCTGGAGGACGCCCAGGTCCTGGTCGACCCCCTGGGGCCGCACCAGCTGCGGCGTGCGATCGTGGAGCCGGCACGCCAGGTCGGCATCGAGGTGGAGGAGGACCTGCTGACCCTGCTGCTCCGCGACTTCGTCCCCTCGAGCTCGGTCACCCGCGTCCATGACGCCGGCTCCCTCCCGCTGCTCTCCCACGCCCTGCAGGAGACCTACCGCAGAGCCCGCGACGGCACCCTGACCGTCGCCGCCTACCGGGCGACCGGGGGCGTGCACGGCGCCGTGGAACGCTCCGCCGAGGAGGTCTTCAGGGCCCTCGATCCTCGCCAGCAGGAGCTGCTCCGCCAGGTGCTGCTGCGCCTGGTCCACGTGGAGAACGGGAGCCTCGCCACCCGGCGGGTCGCCAGCCAGCAGGAGCTCGAGGGCCTCCTCGATGCGGAGCGTGACGGGCAGCTGAGCGACCTGCTCGAACCCTTCGTGCAGGCACGGCTGCTCACGGCACACGCCACCACGGTGGAGATCTCCCACGAGGCCCTCCTGGCCGCCTGGCCCCGCCTGCAGGACTGGATCGAGGAGGATCGGGACGCCATCCGCCTGCACCGGCGCATCGCCGAAACCACCGAGCTGTGGCTCGACAGCGGTGAGGACGACTCCGTGCTGGCCCGGGGCGTGCTCCTGGAGGCGATGCGCACGACCACCACGGCCGGCGGCGGGTCGATCCGGCTCACCTCCGCCGAGGAGCGCTTCCTCACCGCCAGCATCGATCATGCCCACGCCGAGCAGCTGCTCACCCGCCGACGTACCCGCCGTCTGCGCGTCCTCGCCGCGGTCACCTCGCTGTTCGCGGTGCTCGCCGGGGTGCTGACGGTGGTGGCCAGCAACGCCCGCGCCGACGCCCTCCTGGCCCGGGATGAGGCGCTGTCACGCCAGCTCTCCCTGGTCGCCGAGCGGCTGGCGGAGACCGATCCCTCCCTCGGCGCCGAGCTCGCCGTGGCCGGGTACGCCGTCGCGCCCACGACCGAGGCCCGCTCCGCGCTGCTCGACGCCGCGGCGGCGCCACGGGCGACGCGGATCCTCGGGGGGCCGGGCACCAGCGTCGTGGCCGCGAGCACCGACGGGTCCCTGGTCGCGGTCGGGGACTCCGCGGGTGCGCAGGTCCAGCTGCTGGTGTCCCCCGACCCCGGAGGCGCCCCCGAGCGGGCGGCCACCATCGCCCTCGACGACCCGGAGCTGGAGATCTACGCCCTGGCGCTGTCCCCTCACACCGATGTGCTCGCGGTCGGGGACACCGCCGCGCGCATCGCCCTGTGGGACGTCCGCGACCCCCAGGCGCCCGCAGCGCTGGCCGGAGGCCTGTCGGGCCCTGAGGGCCCCATCCAGGAGCTGTCCTTCTCCCCCGACGGCACCGAGGTGGTGGCCGTCGGGCTCGGGGAGGGCGCCTTCCGCTGGGACGTCAGCGACCCCGCCCGCCCGGGTGACCTCGCGCTGCTCGAGGCCGGGGACGTCACCTGGTCCCTGGCCCACCACCCCGATGGCCGCCACCTCGCCGTCGGGGACGAGCTCGGCCAGGTCACCCTGTGGGACCTCGGCGACCCCGCCGCACCGCAGGCGCTGACCGTGCTCCAGCCGACGGATCGGTCCGTGCTCAGCCTCGACTTCTCCCCGGACGGCGAGCTCCTGGTCGCCGGCTCACGCGCCGGGGGCCTGTACGCCTGGGACGTGACCACCCTCGCGGACCCCCGACCCGTCACGATCCCGGAGGCGGACTTCGACAGCTGGATCAACGACCTGGCCTTCTCCGGCGACGGGACGTACCTGGCCGTCGGTAGCTCCGATGGGCAGCTGCGCCTGTGGGAGCGCGAGGGGTGGCGCTTCCTCGACGCCCTGCGCCACCCCGCGGCGCTGACCGGTGTCACCTTCACCTCGGACCCCGATCGACTGCTGACCACCGCGGTGGATGGCACCGCCCGCCGCTGGGAGCTCGCCGAGGTGGTCCCCGCCAGCCTCACGGGACGTGTGTGGTCCCTGGGCTTCACCGCCGACGGGCAGCGGCTGGCCGCCTTCTCCGGGGAGGAGACGGGGTTGTTCGACCTCACCCGACCC
>SKTN01000265.1 GCA_007117945.1 Nitriliruptoraceae bacterium
GCACCTGGCGCGGCTGCGGGCACCGCTCCCCGCGGAGGGGCGCACACCCGGCGACGCGGTCGGAGCAGCCCATCACGCTGCCACGGCACGACGCGGGCCCGTCGTGGTCGCCTGCGACATCCCCTCCGGCGTGGATGCCGACGACGGGAAGGCCGCGACGGGTGCGGTGCTCGCCGACCTCACGGTCACCTTCGGTGCCCTGAAGCGGGGGCTGGTCCTCCACCCCGGTGCCGTGCACGCGGGCCGGGTCCTCCTGGGATCCCTCGGTGAGGCCTACGACCGGTTCGCGGCCGCCACCTCGACGTGGTCGGCGCTGACCCCCGTCGGGGCAGCGCCCGCGCCCCTGCCGCTGGCTGCGGACAAGCGTGCACGGGGCGTCGTACTGGCGGTGGCCGGTGCGCTCGGTACGGGCGGGGCGGCGGCGTTGACCGCAGCGGGCGCGCTGCGGGCCGGTGCGGGACTGGTGACCGTGGCCACACCGGAGCCCGTGCGCACCGAGGTTGCGGCGCGGCTCGATGCCGGGGCGATGCTGCTGGGCCTGCCCGCCGACGAGCAGGGTGGGGTGCACCGCGACGCCGTCCACGCCCTGCCACCCCTGCCCGCAGCGCCGGGTGGTGCCGTGGCCGCTGGGCCCGGGCTCGGTGTCGGGACCGGGGCGGCGGAGGTGGTGGCACACCTGCGTGCCACGGCGGACCGGCTGGTGCTCGATGCCGACGCGATCAACGTGCACCGCGACGACCCGGAGGTGCTCGCCGACCACGCCGGTGCGCTGGTCCTGACGCCCCACGAGCGTGAGCTCGCACGGATCGGGGGCGGGACGGACGGACCCGAGGCCTGGCGGGCGCGCGCTGCACAGGTACCCGCGCTGGCGGACCGCTACGGCGCAACGATCGTGGCCAAGGGCCCCGGGACCCTGGTGGCCGCGCCCGATGGTCGGGTGTGGGTGTGCCCCGTCGGCGGCCCGGCGCTGGGCTCGGGCGGGACCGGAGATGTGCTCGCCGGGATGGTCGCAGCCGCCATCGCCACCCCGGAGGACGTCCCCCTCGCCGTGGCCCGCGCCGTGTGGTGGCACGCGGCCGCCGGGGTGCTCGCCGGCCGGGACCGCGCGGGGCGGGCCACCGCCACCGACCTCCTCGGGGCGCTGCCGCAGGTACTCGGGGCCCTGTCGATGGACGCGGGCGGGGGCGCCGGTGGCCACGCGGTCGGGGAGCTGACCGGGGATGGCCGGGACGCCGGTGGTGGCCCCGGCCCGCGCGCTGGTCACCGCCCCGCGGGCGTCCTGCCGTGGGAACCCTGGCAGCCCCACCTGGTGGCAGCCCGTCTGGAGCGTTCATGACCGCCCGCACCCCCGCCCCCGGGAACCGGCGCAGCCCCGAGGCGCGGTCCACCGTCGACGCCGAGGTCACCGCGCTCAGGCCCACGCGCGTGGAGGTCGACCTCGAGGCGATCCGCCACAACGTGCGCCACCTGGCCGCCCGCGCCGGTGGCGCGCAGGTCTGCGCCGTGGTCAAGGCCGACGGTTACGGCCACGGCGCCGTGCCCGTGGCTCGTGCAGCCCGGGAGGCCGGTGCGAGCTGGCTCGCCGTCGCCCTGGTCGAGGAGGGCCGCCAGCTCCGCGACGCCGGCATCGACGGCCCGATCCTCCTGCTGTCCGAGCCACCCGTCGCCGCCATCGGTGAGCTGCTCGCCGCGGACCTGACCCCGACGGTCTACCGCGAGCCCTTCATCGCCGTGCTCGACGCCCACGGCCAGGGGCGGGGTCGCGCGATCGACGTCCACCTGAAGGTCGACACGGGGATGGGCCGTGTGGGGGCGCCGGAGCCCGCGTGGCAGGACCGGATCGAGCAGCTCGCCACCTCTCGGGGGGTGCACGTCGAGGGGATCTCCACCCACCTCGCCCGCGCCGACGAGCCCGCTGTGGACACCACCGCGAGCCAGCTGGCGGCCTTCGACCGGGCGCTGCAGCTCGCCGGCCGGTTCGGGCTGCGGCCGGCGCTGGTCCACGCCGCCAACACCGCCGGCGTGCTGCTGCACCCGGGGTCCCACCGCGACCTGGTGCGCCCCGGAATCGGCGTCTACGGGCTGTCCCCCTCCGCCGAGGTGGATGCACTGGACCACGGCCTGCGTCCGGCGCTGCGCCTGGTCTCCGAGGTGTCCTTCGCCAAGCACGTCGCGGTGGGCACGCCGATCTCCTACGGCCATCGGTGGCGCGCACCCGAGGACGGTTGGGTGGCCACCGTGCCCATCGGGTACGCCGACGGGGTCCCCCGCCGGTTGACCAACCGCGCCCAGGTGCTCCTCGGTGACCGTCGTCACCCCATGGTCGGCACCGTCACCATGGACCAGCTCCACGTGTGGTGCGGCGACGTCGAGCCACAGGTGGGTGACGAGGTGGTGCTCCTCGGCGAGCTGCGGCCCGGTGAGGGGCCCGAGGCCGACGACCAGCCGGCACCTGTGCGCCCCGAGGAGTGGGCCGCGGCCGCGGACACGATCACCTACGAGGTCGCCACCTCGCTGTCGGCACGGCTACCGAGGGTCCACCTCGGCGCGTAGCGGTCCCGAGGGGGCGGAACGCAGGCCGGCGCGTAGCGGGCTCGCAGGGGTGGCTCACTACCCTGTCGGTGGTCCGCTGACCCGCAGGCCCGCTGATCCGCAAGCCCGCAGGCCCCGCCACCGGCCGGCCGACTGACACCACGACCACCGAGGAGCTGCCGTGGCCCGCCGAGGCGTCGCCCTGCTCGGAGTGGGTGCTGCCCTTGCAGCGGGTGCGGCCGCCGGCTTCGTCGCCGAGCGCGCCGTGGTCCGCGGACGGTTCGTCCCTCGGCTCGAACCCGCCGAGGTGCCCCTGGGCAGCCTGGAGGGGGAGCTGACCACCATCACGGGACCGAAGGGCCTGACGGTCGCCGTGGAGTCCTACGGTCCCGTCGACGCGCCCCAGCTGCTGCTGGTCCACGGCTGGGTGTGTACCGGCCGTGCGTGGCACGAGCAGGTGGCGCGGCTCGCCACGCGCTACCGGGTCATCACCTACGACCAGCCCGGGCACGGACGCACCTCCTCGCCGCCCGCCAGCGCCTACAGCATCGACCTGCTGGGCGAGACCCTGGCCGCGGTGCTACGCCAGGCCACCCGCCCGGAACCGGTGGTGGTCGCAGGTCACTCCCTGGGGGGGATGACGCTGCTGAACGCCGCGCGACGGTTCCCGCGTGATGTCCGCTCGCGCCTGGCCGGCGCGGTACTGCTGTCGACCACGTCCTCGGCGCGGGCGGAGAAGCTCAGCCTGGAGCTCGGGATCCGGGCCGTGGCGCGCCTGGACCGAGGTATCCGCCGGCTGCTCCCGGCACTCAAGGACCCACGGGTGATCAGCACCACGGAGCGGGTGTGGTCCTCCACCTCGGACCTGTCCTTCCTGGTGGCGCGCTGGACGGCGGTCGGACCGGACACCGACCCGCAGATCGTGGCCTTCACCCAGGAGATGGCGCTGACCAGCGGCTTCGAGGTGGTGGTCGGGCTCGTGGAGGCGGTGCTCAGCGTCGACGAGGATCCCGGACTCGACGCGCTGCGCGACGTGCCCACGACGGTGGCGGTGGGCAGCCACGACCGGCTCACCCCCGCGACCCTGACCCGGCGGATGGCCGAGCGGTCGTCGGCGGGCGTCGTGGAGTTCGAGGGAGTGGGCCACATGAGCCTGCTGGAGGCAGGCGAGGAGGTCGCCGAGGTCCTGCGCCGCCACCTCGATGGCGAGGTGGCACGCACCGAGCAGGGCCGGTGGGAGATCGCGGGCAGCGGCGATGTGTGGCAGCAGGTGGACCCGCCGGCTGCGGCCTACGACGACGATGACGTGCGGAGGGCCGGCTGATGGCGCTGGGTATCGCGGACCTGGCTATCGGGACCTGGACGGCGCCCGATGCCGTCTCCGGGTGCACCGTCGTGCTGCCGCCGGAGGGGACGGTGGGTGCCGTGGCGGTGCGTGGCTCCGCGCCGGGCACCCGGGAGGCCGCGGCGCTGGGCCCGATGGGCAAGGTCGAGGTCTGTCACGGTGTCCTACTGGCCGGCGGGTCGGCCTACGGCCTGGCGGCGGCCGACGGGGTGGTGGCCTACCTGGAGGAGCAGGGCCGGGGCTTCCCCCTCCCCGGAGCCGTCGTGCCGATCGTCGGTGCCGCGATCGTGCTGGACGCCGCGGTGGCCCACCCACCCTCCCGACCGGGTCCCGCCGCGGGGCTGGCGGCCTGCGAGGCGGCGGTTCTCGCCGACCCCGCCGAGGGTCGGGTCGGGGTCGGCGCGGGGTGCACCGTGGCGAAGGTGGCGGGACTCGCGCATGCCCACCCGAGCGGGCAGGCCATCGCCGTGCGGCGCGCTGGCGGGGTGACCGTCGGTGTGCTGGTGGCCAACAACGCGCTCGGTGAGGTGGTCGCCGAGGACGGGACGTGGATCGCCCGCGCCGACGTGGCCGATGCGACACCGAGGTTCCCCGAGGTCGACCCGTTCGCGGCGCCACTGGCCGGTGCGGCGGGGGACGGCCCAGCACGATCCGTGCCGGGTGACGAGGCTGCACCACCGAGTGCAGGCGGGGGAGCGCCGGCCAGCGGCGGCCCCACGAGCAACACCGTGATCGGCTGCATCGTCACCGATGCCCGGTTGTCGAAGCGGGACGTGGCCCGGGTGGCGGACCTCGGCCACTCCGGCGTCGCCCGCGCGGTGCGCCCGGCACACACCGAGGCCGATGGCGACGCCCTGTTCTGCCTGGCCACGGGGCGTGTGGAGGCCTCGGTGGATCTCGTCGCGCACCTGGCGGCCGAGGCCGTCGCCGAGGCCTGCCGGCGCGGGCCGTTGCTCGCCGCGCGCTCGGCTCCCTGACCCGTTCGCACGGCTTGCCCCGCGCTCGGCTCCCTGACCCGTTGGCGGGCGTTGTTCGCCCGGTGCCTGGCACGTTCCTGGGCGCTGTCCCAGGGGATGGCCAGGGTCGGGGGTGGATCGGGTCGTCGGGTGGTCGTGGTGGTCGTTGCCTGGGCCAGGGCCCAGGCAACGACCACCCGGGGCCGGCAGCGCACACGGCAGGCGGCCGCGGGTACCGGGTTCGGTGGTGCGGCCACCGTGTCTGCCGGGGCACGGTGGGGCCCAGGCGGAGTCCGGGTGGGCGATAGGTGCACGCCTCCGGGACGCCACGCCGTTCAGCTTGAATTGGAACGTCCGCTCCAGTTATGTTCCGGGGGTGCCGGGTGGTCGACGACGCCCGCTCGGCGGGGAGGCTGCCAGTGCCGCCAACATGCACCCCGATCATCGACCCGGGACCGAGGTCGGCGCGCGGGCACGACCGCGCCGTGAAGGGGTGTACGGCCTGCCCCCTGCATGCACATCGCGGGCATCCCGTGGTCGGCGACGGCCCCCGCGACGCCCGGCTGGTCGTCGTCACCGACGTCCCACGCCGTCACGAGGACGTCCACGGCCAGGCCCTGGCAGGCAGCCGCCGCAACGTCCTCGACGAGGCGCTGCTCCACGCCGGCATCGACCCGGCCACGGTCCGGCGCACCTCCGTGGTGCGCTGCCGCCCCCCCGACGACCGCGCCCCGGCCACCAGGGAGGTGGCCACGTGCAGTGCCCACCTCTCAGGTGAGCTCGGGCTCGTCATGCCCGAGGTGATCGTGTCCCTCGGCCAACTCGCCACCTCGGTGCTGCTCGGTAGGTCCGTGCCGCTGGAGCGGGTGGCCGGGTACCGACTCGACATCCTCGGCGGGGTCACCCTCATCCCGACCCACCACCCGTCCGAGGTGGTCCGTGGCGTGCCGGCGGCGGCCGTGGCGCTGCGTCGGGACCTCGCCGTCGCCAGGGCGGTGCTGGACGGAACCATGGCCACCGGTGCCCAGGCGCGTTCCGAGCTACGTTCGCGCCTCACGCAACCGCCACGCAAGCAGCCTGCGCACGCCTGAGTCGGGCAGGTGAGGCCGGGCTCGGGGTCGAGCCCGTCGCCACCCCGGGTCGCCCTGCCACGCCGACCCGCCCGGCGACGCGCCACCTCGGCGTCCCTGCCGGCGGCACGCCGGACCGCGCGCGGGCCCTGGAGGACACGGTGCCACCCACCCCTGCCGAGCGCACGCTGACCCTGACCACCGCGACCCCTGACGACACCCGGGCGGCCGCCGCGGCCCTGGCCGAACTGCTGGAACCGGGGGACGTGGTCGCGCTGAGCGGTGACCTCGGCGCGGGCAAGACCTGCTTCGTGCAGGGCGCGGCCCGCCAGCTGGGCGTGGAGTTGCCGGTGACCTCGCCGACCTTCGTGCTGGTCAAGTTCCTGCCGGGGCGCATCCCCGTGGTCCACGTCGACGTCTACCGGCTCGAGCGCCTCCGCGACGTCCACGACCTCGGCGAGGACGTGTTCGCCGCGGACGTGGTCACCTTCGTGGAGTGGGGGGACACGATCCGCGGTCTCCTTCCCGAGGACCGGTTGGAGGTCGAGTTGGCGCACGCTGGACAGACTGTCGCCGGTCCCGCCGCCGCCGATCCCGGACCGGTGGCCGACGACGTCCACGCCACTGCGCTCGCCCGCAGGATGACCGTGCGGGCCTTCGGCCCCGCCTGGCGGCGGCGCGGGGACGACCTGGCTGCCGCCGGTGCACCCTGGCGCTGAGGGC
>SKTN01000013.1 GCA_007117945.1 Nitriliruptoraceae bacterium
CCCGCCGCGACCGCCAGCGCTGACCGGGCCCCGCAGGACGCCGGGGCCCCAGCGGCTGCCGACACCGGTGCCTCCGCGGCTGCGCAGGCCAGCGCGACCGGGGGGGATGCCCACAGCGCCGGGGTGCTGGATCCCAGCCGCACCGCCCCCGGGAGCCCCCCCGGGCTCGGGGTCCGGTGGCTGGGCGGGGGCCGGGCCCAGGCCGTGGTGTGGGCCCCGCGCGCCGAGCGGGTAGAGGTGGTCCTCGACCCCGACGGCGACGAGCGCACCGTGGCCCTCAGCCCGGGCCGTCGTGGCTACTTCGCCGGCACGCTCACCGAGGTGGGCGTCGGAACCCGCTACCGCTACCGGCTCCACACCCCCGAGGGCGAGCGCCTCGACCGTGCCGATCCGGCCTCGCGGTTCCAGCCCGAGGGGCCGCTAGGCCCCTCGGCGATCGACGCGTGGCAGGACTTCGCCTGGACCGACGCCGGCTTCCGGGCGCCACCCCTGCACGAGCAGGTGGTCTACGAGCTGCACGTCGGCACCTTCACGCCGCAGGGCACCTTCGACGCCGTGGTCGAGCGCCTCGACCACCTCGTGGAGCTCGGGGTGACCACCCTCGAGCTGCTGCCGGTGTGGCAGTTCTCGGGTGGGCGGAACTGGGGCTACGACGGGGTTCTGCCCTTCGCGGTGCAGGCCTCCTACGGCGGCCCCGAGGGGCTGCGTCGGCTGGTCGACGCTGCCCACGCCCGCGGCCTGGCGGTGTGGCTGGATGTGGTCTACAACCACGTCGGCCCCGAGGGCAACCACCTCGACGACTTCGGGCCCTACCTCACCGAGCAGCGCGGCACACCCTGGGGCCCCGGCCTCAACACCGACGATGAGGACGCCGACGCCGTGCGCCGGTGGGTGCTCGAGCACGGCATCGCGTGCGTGCGCGAGCTCCACCTCGACGGCTTCCGCCTCGATGCGGTCCACGGCATCGTCGACACCTCGGCGGTGCACCTGCTCGAGGAGTTCACCACCGCGGTCAAGGCCGAGGGCGGCCGGCTCGGCAAGCCCGTCCACGTCATCGCCGAGTCGGATCTGTGCGACCCGCGACTGGTCCGTGACGTCGCCGCGGGCGGCTACGGGATGGACGCCCAGTGGGCCGATGACTTCCACCACGCCGTCCACGTGGCGCTGACCGGCGAGCAGGAGGGTTACTACGTCGACCACGACGGCCTGGCCGACCTGGTCCCGATGCTGCGGGAGCGCTACCTGCACGCCGGTCGGTACTCCGAGCACCGCCGGCGCACCGTCGGCCGTCCCGGACGCGACGTGCCCTACGACCGGTTCGTGGTGTGCGTGCAGAACCACGACCAGGTCGGCAACCGGATGCTGGGGGAGCGCCTGACGGCGCTGACCGACCGCGGCGGCCTCGAGGTGGCGGCGGCGACGCTGCTGACCTCGCCCTACGTGCCGATGCTGTGGATGGGGGAGGAGTACGCCGAGCCGGCCCCCTTCCAGTACTTCGTCTCCCACGCCGATCCCGACCTCGTGGAGGCGGTGCGCACCGGCCGGCGTGAGGAGTTCGCCGCCTTCGCCTGGCAGGGTGAGGCGCCCGACCCCCAGTCGGAGGCGACCTTCCGGCGCTCCACCCTCGACCTCTCCCTGGCCCGTGACGGCGGGCAGCACCAGGCGGTGTTCGAGCTCTACCGCGACCTGCTGGCGCTGCGCCGCGCCCTGCCCGTGCTCCACGACCCGGCCGGACAGGACGTGGACGCGACCCTGGTGCCCGGCGCCCAGGCCATCGCCCTGCACCGCGCCGGTCCCCTCGGCGAGGTGGTGGTGGCGATAAACGCCGAGGACCGCGACCTCGAGGTGGTGCTGGCCCACGCGCCCGGCCCCTGGCAGGAGCGCTTCTCCACCGCGGCGCGCCACCACGACGGTGTGGACCCCGCGGGCCCCGTCCACCAGCACACCCCGGAGGCGGACGCGGTGGCTGGGACGGCCCCGGCGACCCGAGCGCAGACCAGCCCCCAGACCAGCCCCCAGACCAGCCCCCTGGCCAGCCCCCTGACCGTCCCCCTGGCCCCACGCAGCGTGCGCGTGCTCGTCCGCGCGGGCACGATCGAGAGGAACGACGCATGAGCACCGAGCTCTGGCCCGGTCGCGCCTACCCCCTGGGTGCCACCTTCGACGGCTACGGCACCAACTTCTCCGTGTTCTCCGAGGTCGCGGAGAAGGTGGAGCTGTGCATCTTCCACACCAAGACCCGTGAGGAGCGCATCCCCCTGCCCGAGGTCAGCGGCTTCGTGTGGCACGGCTACGCCCCTGACATCGCACCCGGCACCCGCTACGGCTTCCGGGTCCACGGGCCCTACGACCCGGCCCGGGGTGTGCGGTGCAACCCCCACAAGCTGCTCCTCGACCCCTACGCCAAGACCGTCGTGGGTGACCTCAACTGGGACGAGGCGATCTTCGGCTACCGCTTCGGCAACCCCGATGGGCCGATGAACACCAAGAACTCCGCCCGCCACGTCCCCCGGGGCGTGGTCACCCAGCCCTACTTCGACTGGGGCAACGACGCAGCCCCGCGCACACCGATGCACGAGACGGTGATCTACGAGGCCCACGTCAAGGGCCTGACCATGCAGCACCCGGCCGTGCCGGAGCACCAGCGTGGGACCTACTCCGGGCTCGCGCACCCCGCGGTGATCCAGCACCTCGTCGACCTCGGGGTGACCGCGATCGAGCTGCTCCCGGTGCACCGCTTCATCCACGAGCACCACCTCGTCGAGCAGGGGCTCAAGGACTACTGGGGCTACAACACCATCGCCTTCCTCGCTCCCCACGACGCCTACGCCTCGACGGAGGCCGAGCGGGTCGTGCCGGAGTTCAAGCGCATGGTCCGCACCCTCCACGAGGCGGGCATCGAGGTGATCCTCGACGTGGTCTACAACCACACCGCCGAGGGCAACCACCTCGGGCCGACGCTGAGCCTCAAGGGCTTCGACAACCAGGCCTACTACCGCCTGGTCGACGACGACCCGCGCTACTACATGGACTACACCGGTACCGGCAACTCCATGAACATGCGCCACCCCCACGTGCTCCAGCTGATCATGGACAGCCTCAGGTACTGGGTGGAGGACATGCACGTCGACGGGTTCCGCTTCGACCTGGCCTCCACCCTGGCCCGCGAGCTCCACGACGTCGACCGGCTGTCCACCTTCTTCGAGGTGATCCAGCAGGACCCGGTGATCAGCCAGGTCAAGCTGATCGCCGAACCCTGGGACATCGGCGAGGGCGGCTACCAGGTCGGCAACTTCCCGCCCCTGTGGTCGGAGTGGAACGGCGCCTACCGCGACACCGTCCGCGACTTCTGGCGCGGGGTGGACGAGACCGTCCCGGAGTTCGCGGCCCGCTTCACCGGCTCCTCCGACCTCTACCAGTCCGACCGGCGCCGCCCCAGCGCCTCGATCAACTTCATCACCGCCCACGACGGCTTCACCCTGCGGGACCTGGTGTCCTACAACGACAAGCACAACCACGCCAACGGTGAGAACAACCAGGACGGCACCGACGACAACCGCTCCTGGAACTGCGGGGTGGAGGGGGAGACCAACGACCCCGAGGTGCTGCGGCTGCGTTCCCGCCAGCAGCGCAACCTGCTGACCACCCTGCTGCTCAGCCAGGGCGTGCCGATGCTGCTCGGCGGGGACGAGCTCGGGCGCACCCAGGGCGGCAACAACAACGGCTACGCCCAGGACAACGAGATCTCCTGGTTCGACTGGGGGGACGTGGACCACGACCTGCTGGCCTGGACCCAGGACCTGATCGAGCTGCGCAACGACCACCCGGTGTTCCGGCGCAAGCGCTTCTTCGAGGGCCGTGCCGTCCGTGGGGAGCGCTTCAGCGACATCGCCTGGCTCACCCCCGACGGGCACCTGATGTCCGACGAGCACTGGGAGAGCGGGTTCGCGAAGTCGTTGCAGATCTTCCTCAACGGCTCGGGTCTCGCCAGCCGGGACGAGCGCGGCATGCTCGTGGTGGACGACTCCTTCCTGCTGCTGATCAACGCCCACTACGAGCCCCTGGTCTTCACCCTGCCCACCGAAGGTCCGAGCGCCCCCTTCGAGGTGGTGCTCGACACCGACGAGCGGCGGTTGCGCGCACCCGACGATGCCCTCGAGCTGCTCCAGCTCGGTGAGGAACGTGAGGTGCCCTCCCGCGGGATCGTGCTGCTGCGCGAGCGCCGTGAGGAGCGGCTGTGAGCGGGGTGAGCGGCCCCGGTGTGGCGGGCGGTGGCCCTCCCGGGCGACCGGTCCAGGCCACCTACCGGCTCCAGCTGCACGATGGCTGCACCTTCGCCGATGCCGAGCGTGTGGTCCCGCGCCTGGCGGAGCTGGGCATCAGCCACCTCTACCTCTCCCCCTCGCTGGAGGCGGTGCCGGGTTCGATGCACGGCTACGACGTGATCGATCCCACCCGGATCCGCGCCAGCCTGGGGGGCGAGGCGGGGTTGCGCCGGCTCGCTGCGACGGCGCACGCCGCCGGACTCGGGCTCATCCTCGACATCGTCCCCAACCACGTCGGGCTCGTCAGCCCCGCCAACCCCTGGTGGTGGGACGTGCTGGCCCACGGCCCCGACGGACGGTACGGGCGCCACCTCGACGTCCACTGGCAGCCCGGTGCCCACGGTCAGCCCACCCTGCTCCTGCCGGAGCTCGGGGAGCGGCTCGACGAGGCGCTGGCCGGTGACGCCCTCCAGCTCGCCCACGTCGAGGACGGCCGCACCCCGGCCTGGCGGGTGGTCTACCACGAGCACGCCTGGCCCCTGGCGCCGGGCAGCCTCGAGGCGTGCGGGCTGGACCCCACGGCCGTGCAGGCCACCACAGCCGCCTGCCGTGCGGACCGGGAGCAGCTGCGCGCGCTGCTGGCCCGCCAGCACTACCGCCTCGGGTACTGGCGGCGTGCCAACGCGGAGCTCGACCACCGCCGGTTCTTCGACATCGACACCCTGGGTGCCGTCCGCGTCGAGGATCCCGAGGTGTTCGCCGACGTCCACGCTGCGGTCCTGCCCCTGCTCGCCGACGGCACCCTCGACGGACTGCGCATCGACCACCCCGACGGCCTGGCCGACCCCGTGGGCTACCTCCACGACCTGCGCGCCGCGGTCGGGGAGGACGCCTACATCGTGGTGGAGAAGATCCTGGAGCACGGCGAGCGCTTCCGTGACAGCTGGCCCGTGGCCGGCACCGTGGGCTACGAGCTCGCCACCCCGACCCTGGGCGTCCACCTCGATCCCGCCGCCGGCTCCGTGCTGGACGAGCTCCAGGCACGGCTGACCGGCACCGCGCTCCACCGCGAGGAACTGGTGGACGACGCCAAGCGCACGGCGTTGGCCAGCCTCTTCGGGGCCGAGCAGGAGCGGGTCGCGACCCTGGCCGCTGCCGCGCTCGGGCGTCCCGTGGACGAGCTGCGCGCGGCCCTGGCGGAGCTGGTGGTCGTGTGGCCCGTCTACCGCACCTACCTGCGCCCCGGCATCGAGCCCGTCGACGCCCGCGACCGGGCGGTGGTCGACCACGCCCTGGCCCGGGCCACCGCCCGTGCCCCCGAGCACCGGGCCTCCCTGGCGGCGATCGCCCGGGTGCTGCTCGAGGGACGGGACGACGCGGCGGCCGGTGCCTTCGTCACGGCGTTCCAGCAGCTCACGGGTCCCGCGGTCGCAAAGGGCTTCGAGGACACCGTGCTCTACCGCGACCTGCGCTGCACCGCGGTGAACGAGGTCGGTTCCGACCCCGGTGCGTTCGGAGCGTCGGTGGCCGAGCTGCACGGCCTCCACATCGAGGTGGCCGACCACCGGCCGGCGACGATGCGCTTGTCGTCCACCCACGACACCAAGCGCAGCGAGGACGTCCGGGCGCGGCTCGCCGTGCTCGCCCAGCGCCCGGGGTGGTGGGTGGCCACCGCCGACCGGCTCCAGCGGTTGGCTGCCGGGGCCCGGACCCCGCGCGAGGACGGTCAGGGCACCTGGCCCCTGCCCGTGCACGAGCACCTGGCCTGGCAGACCGCCGTGGGCACCTGGCCCATCGGGACGGGACGGCTGGTGGACTACCTGTTGAAGGCGGCGCGTGAGGGCAAGGAGGCCACCAACTGGCTCACCCCCGACACCGCCTACGAAGCCGCGCTGACCCGCTACGCCGAGGTGCTGACCACCGAGCCCGCCCTGGTCGGCGCGCTGGAGGACGCCGTGGCGGACCTCACGCCTGCGGCGGCGGTCACCGCACTGTCGATGACCCTGATCAAGCTGACCGGCCCCGGTGTGCCTGATACCTACCAGGGCACGGAGCTGTGGGACCGCTCGCTGGTCGACCCCGACAACCGGCGGGCGGTGGACCACGCGGCGCTGGCCACCACCAGCGCGCAGCTCGGGGCGTTGGAGCCCGGACCGGCGTTGGCCGCGCACCTGCTGGCCGACGCCGCGGATCTCGCCGGGGGGCGGGGGCTCGCCAAGCTGTGGGTCACCCGGCAGGCCCTGCGGCTGCGGCGCGAACGGGGCGACCTGCTCGCACCGGGAGCCTCCTACGCGCCCCTGTGGGCCCGCGGCCGCGACGCCCACGCCGTGTGGGC
>SKTN01000395.1 GCA_007117945.1 Nitriliruptoraceae bacterium
AATCGACGGTTCCCGGAGGTCAGCGTCGGATGTGGGTTCGCGAGAGTGTGGGAGTGTTGCGGCGAGCGGTTTCCGGCTCTGTTCCTGCCGCCATGTCGCAGAGCACCTCTAGCGGATCTGGCGCGCTTGGCAGCAGGAGCCATCGGACTTGGCGGTCACGGGTTCACCACGTGCCGATGACGCGGATCGGGTCGCCCACCTTCAGGGTGGTGAACAGCTGGTCTGCAGTCGTTGGGGTGACCCGTACACAGCCTGCGCTTGCGGGGTGGGGCGGCACGTGGCGGGAACCGTGGATCGCGATCGCGCCGTGGAAGTACATCGTGTTGTACATGTTCGGTTGGGGTGCGGGGTACAGCGACGAGGTGTGCCAGCCAGGCCGGGTCCGCTCGATGGTGTAGGTGTCGGCGCGGGGGAGCCCGCCTTCGCCGGTCGAGGCCCGGTAGACGGCCTGCCAGTGGCCGTCCTGCCGCAGGTAGAGGACCTGGCAGGTGCGGTCGACGGTGACCCCGCGGCCCGAGGTGCGTGCTGCCGGCAGCCCGTCGGTGGCCCGGAGCGCCTCCACCTCGCCGTCCTGCAGGGAGCGGCGGCTGACCTCGCGGCCCTCCAGCCGGCGCCAGGCGCACAGGGCCCGCTGCGTCTGCGGTCCTTCGATCCCGTCGACCGGCCCCACGGGATAGCCGAGGTCGGTCAGCAGTTGTTGTGCCTCGCGCACCGGTGAGGGTTCGGGTTCGGGCTCGCGTTCGGGCTCGGGTTCGGGTTCGGGCTCGGGTTCGGGCTCGGGCTCGGGTTCGGGTTCGGGTTCCTGCCGGGTGCCGACGAGCACCACCCGATCGGTCGGTGCCCGCACCACCTCCTCCTTCGTGAGCTCGCGGTGGGTCTCCTCACCGTCGACCACGGTGACCGTGTAGACCCCCCGACGCAGGCCGTCGCGGCCCTCCCTGTCGACCTGGGCCTCTCCGACGGGAAGCTCGTCGGTCTCACGGCGCAGCTCACCGTGATCGATCGGAGTCTCGACCACCTCCTCGAAGGCTTCGACCCGGGGCACGCTGACGGTGTCGCCGGCGGCCTGTCCCTGGTCGGTGTCGGTGTCGTCGGTGGCGACGGGGCCGCCGTCGACGTCCCCGCCACAGCTCAGCAGCAGCAGCGAGAGCACGGTGAGCAGGAAGCAGGGGAGCGAGAAGCGTTCCATGGTCAGCCTCCAGCTGGTCGGTGGAGGACCGTTCGGTGCGAGGTCCGGCGCTGTGCGAGCGCTCAGGGACAGCATCCCTCGCGCTGGTCATGACAGCGTCCGCGGAGCGTCACAGCTCGGTAACGACCTCGACCGGGACCCGCACCTGGACCTCGAGCCCGCCACCCACGCGGTTGCGTGCCGTCACCTCGGCACCCAGCAGCCGGGCGTGCTCGCGGACGATCGCCAGCCCCAGGCCGCTCCCACCCCCACCGCCACGGGCGGTGTCGGCCTTGGTGAAGCGGTCGAAGATCCGCTCCAGCTGGTCCTCCGGCACACCTGGCCCGTTCCTTGGCGGTCGATGCGCATACGCCCGGCCGAGCGGTCGGACGGGCCGTGTTCCAGCTCAGGTACGGATGCGCGGACAGTGACCTTCCGGCCGCCACGACAAGCTGGGGTCCGGAGGCGGCGATGCCTCCGGACCCCTCCGGCGGTCGCGGCCAGTCAGCCCTTCTGGACGGCGTCAGGGGCGAGTGCAAGTGCCCCGTCGGCCTGACGGTGAACGGTGATCGTCCAGGTGGTGCCCTCCTGGTCCACGGCGTGGACTTCGGAGGTGTCACCGGCGGCGGCCTCCCAGCGCTGCAGCTGGACACTCGCGGGAAGCTCATCGAGGGCGAAGGTCGCGTTGTCGTCCTCGCTCCGTCCGGTACCCGGACCCCCGTCCCAACCGACGGTGCGCAGGACGACGTCGCCGTCGGCGTTCCAGTCGAGCCAGGCCAGACTGTGCCCGTCGGGTGAGAACACCGGGATCGGGACGACGTCGGCGGCACCGACCATCTCGGTGTCGGGTTGGTGGTGGGTCGGGAAGGCCTGCACGGTCGTGTCTTCCTCGCCGTCGGTCACGGTGAGCCACCGGAGGTCGTACATGCCCTCTGCCTGGCTCACGGCGACGATGGTGATCTCGTCACGGGTCGATCCGGGCCAGATGGTCGCGTGGCGGTAGAAGGACTCCCCCTCCGGGTCGAGCAGACCGACGATCAGTACCTCGTCGTCGATCCGGAGCATCAGCTCCTGACCCTCGGGCTGGACCTCGATCCCTTCCATGTCGGTGGCGTCGTGCTCCGGCGCTGGGTCCGGGGCCGGGTCCGCGGCCGGGTCCGCGGTGTCGTTGCCCGCTGGCTCGGCCGACTCCTCCACCGGGTCGGCAGTGTCGACCTCGACCTCGGCCGCGTCCTCGTCCTCGGTCTCGTCGGTGGGGTCCTCGACGACTCCGGGCTCATCGGGCTCCGGCTGGTTGACGAGTGCTGCCGCACCACCGCCCGCGGCCACCGTGACGGTGAGTGCGAGGGCAGTGGCGAGAAGGTGTCGGTTGGTGAACGTCATGATCGTCTCCTGGGCCTCGGTTGTGGCGGCTCTCACCCTCTCCGACGCCCGACCCCTGGCAGGGGTTGCAGCCGGTTCGCGGATCGTTCTCACCCCCCGTTCCACCCTGCGCAACCGCATCGCCCGGACCTGGTCCGGAAGCTCGGGTGACACCCGTCACCCACGGAGGGGCAGGTGGACCCTTCCGAGCGGGACCGGAGAGCACGTACCGTCAGACGGAGGACACATCGAGGTGAGGCCACTCTGTGCCCCGCTATTCGCTGCGGACGGATGATCGACGACCGAGGACGGGGCGGGGCCTTCGCGCCGCCATCGCCTCGCTGTTGCTCCCAGGTTCGGGTCAGCTGATGCTGCGGCGGTGGGGCAAAGGTGCGGCGCTGCTCGCGGTACCCGTGCTCGTCACGGCCGGCGTGGCGTGGGTGGCGCGTAGCCACACAGTGGTGGAGCTGGCGGCCTGGGCGCTGCAGCCACATGTGCTCACAGCCCTTGTGGTCGCGAACCTCGTTGTGCTGGCCCTAAGGCTGTATGCGACCTTTGACGCCTATGCGGACGGGGCCCGGCCACCGGCCGAACCGGTCCTGCCCCGGAGCACGTGGGGTGCGATCGGCACGACGGTCGCGCTGGTGGCCCTGGCGATCGTCGCAACGGCGCCCCACGCCGCCGTCGGTTACTACGCCGCGGCAACCGAAGGGATGATCGACGCCGTGTTCGACGAGGGCGACCGGGAGGCCGCGGACCTCCTGCCAGATCCGGTGCCCCCCGAGGAGGCCGACGAGGTTCCCGAACCGCCGCATGACCCGGGCGAGGCGGACACGTCGGAGCATGGGCCCCGCGAGGACCCGCCCGGGCCCGTCGAGGTGCCGCCACCTCCGCAGAACCCGTGGATCGAGGCCGATCGGATCACGATCGCGCTCCTCGGCAGCGACGCCGGCCCGGGCCGCCGCGGTGACCGCATCGACAGCCTCCTGGTCGCCACGGTCGCGCCCGATACCGGCGACGCCGCGATCTTCTCCGTCGACCGCTACCTCGCCGACTTCCCCCTGCCGGAGCGCCTCGCCGAGGTGTATGCGGCCCACTGCCCGTACGGGCCCGGCTGGGAGTACCTCAACGCGCTGTACCGCTGCGGCCACGAACGCGTCCCAGAAGAGTTCGCAGCGCTCTACCCGCACGCCGACGATCCCGCGGCCGCCGCGGTCGCTGACGTGCTCGGTGAACTGGTCGGGATCGACGTGCCCCACTATGCGATGGTCGACATGGCCGGGTTCGTCGGCGTCGTCGACGCGCTCGGTGGCGTCGAGATGGAGCTCCCCGAGCCGCTGCGGGTCCGGATGTCGCCGGCGACAGCTGACAGTGACTGGTACACGGTCGACCTCCCGGCGGGCACGCAGGTGCTGGACGGCGAGGAGGCGATCGCCTTCGCCCGGTTCCGCGACCAGGACGGCGGCGACGCCGACCGCATGCGACGCCAACGCTGCCTGGTCGACAGCGTTGTCGCACGCGCCGATATCGGCACGATCCTGCTCGGCTACCCGGCCCTCGCGGGCGCGGTCGGAGAGCATGTCACCACCAGCATCCCTCTCGCCGGGCTGCCCGACCTGCTCGAGGTGCTCCCCAGGATCGACCACGGCCGGCTGGTCACCATCGGGTTCGGCCCGCCCGACTACCGAGGCTGGGACCACGTGCCCGACACCGAGGCGATCCAGACACGGGTCCGGCAGGCCCTCACCGATCCGGATACAGCCCTCGCGGAAGGGGCGACTGCCGAGGCTGGCGGGGCGGTCTGCCGCTGACCATACGTACCACTCACGGCGATGTCGCTGCACAGCACCGCAAGCAGCACAGGCACCACCAGCACCGCCAGCGCGACCAACCCGACCTGGCCGTGCCCCGTCAGCCCCGCACGGTCGAGCAGCCGCCCCAACCTGCGGGCTCAGGGAGAGCGTGCAACGGCGCACTTCTGTGATGCTGTCGTGCTCCGGGGTGTTGCACGACGTCCGTGTGCTGCGGCGCGATGGCGTCGAGCTCGGCCTGGCCGGGAATCCTCGGGCCGGGGCGTTTGGGCAAGCACCGGGTCGACACCGCCTGCGTCCTGGTGGGTTACCACCGGGGCGGGCAGCGACGGACGTGGACACAGCGCGGCGACGGTCGCGGCATCGGCCTTGTCGAGCTTGATGAGCAAGACCAGCCGGGAGCTCCGCTCGATCAGCGTTCCGACCCGCGGAGCCGACTGAGCCGCGGATCAGGTCGCCTCCCGGTGGCCGGGCGCCGCGCGGGCCTCGGGGGTTCGGAAGCGGTCAGCGCAGCGGAACCACTCGTGACACGCTTCCAGCGGCGGTGTCGAGAACGAGCAGTTCGGCGTCCCCGTCCAGCGCGAAGCTCGAAACCATCTCCGCATCGAGCTGCTCGCTCCAGTCCTGGTGGTCCACCACCTCGTCGTCCTCGTAGCGGAAGCTGCGGATCCACCCCCGGCACCAGTCGGCGTAGAAGTAGTGTCCTGCGAGTTCCGGTAGCGCCTCTCCCCGGTACACCAGGCCGCCGGTGATAGAGCAGGCGCGATCGGTGTCGTCGTGACGGACCTCGAGCACCGGATCGGTCACCTCGCTGTCGGGCTCGTCGCTGTAGAACGGTTCGGATCCCTCGAACGCGGGCCAGCCGAAGTTGTGTCCGCCCTGGTCGTAGGGGACGACGTTCACCTCCTCGATGGTCTCCTGCCCCACATCGGCGATGTAGCTGAGGCCGGTCGGTTCGTCGATCGTGAACCGCCACGGGTTGCGCAGGCCGTACCACCACACCTCCGGTGCGCCGCCGCCCTCTGCGAAGGGATTGTCGGGTGGGATGTCGTAGGGGTGGCCACCATCGACATCGATGCGCAGGATCGACCCCGGCAGCGTGGAGGGATCCTGACCGTTGACGCTGGCGCGAGCCGCATCGCCAACCGAGAGGTAGAGGTAGCCATCAGGGCCGAAGAGCAGCTGCCCACCGTTGTGCCGGACCTTGTCCGGCTCCTTGTCCACCGTGAGCAGCTCCTCACGGCTGTCGGGGTCGAGACGATCCCCGCCGCCGGCGAGCTGGTACGCGACGAGGACGTTGTTGTTGTCCGATCGCGAGTGGAACACGAAGACACGCGGATCGTCCGGGAGGTCCGGGTGCACCGCCAGGCCGAGCAGTCCCTGCTCGATGCTGTTCGCGTTGACCGTGCCCGTGAGGTCGAGGAAGGGCTCCTCCGCAACCGCACCATCCTCCACCACCTGGACCGTGCCGGTGCGCTCGACCACGAGCAGCCGGCCGTCCGGCAGCGTGGCGGCGCCCACCGGCTCGCGAAGGCCGTCCACGACGACCTCCAGATCGAGGCCCTGCAACGGATCGAGCTCCTCGACCTCCTCGCCGTCCTCAGCGGCGTCATCGTCCCTTGGATCCTCGCCCTCGTCGGCCTCGTACTCCTGGCCCTCGGCGTCGGCGTCGTCCGCCGCCTCGCCCTGCTGGTCCACCACCTCGTCGGTGTCAACCGGTTCCACCGTGGTACAGGCCGCAAGCACGAGCACGGCCACGGTCAGCGCGATGAGATTGCGGTGGTACGTCACGTCGCACTCCTGTCACCGACGGCGGCGCCTGCCGTGAGGCTGCCAGACGCGGCCGTCGGGAGCGAGTTTCCCTGTCCTCCGCGCCTTCACGGCGACGAGCGCCCCCGACCGCACCAGCGGTCAACCGGCCCAACACCTCATGGCGATACCTCCACGACTCGCCAGTGCGCCGCTGAAGCACAGTGCTTGCCCGCAGGACCGCGTCGCGAGACCGCGCCTACCCGTTTCCACGCGGCCGCTTGCGGTCTGCTGACGAGACAGGAGTCGTGTCTGCCAGATCGACGGAGAGCCACCAGGCCAGCTCGATGCGGTCCTCGCGAAGGACCACACTCGGGTGCTTGTCGTGCTCGACCTACACCACGCGCCCGGTGCGGCCCCTCCAGCTTGGCGCCTCCTGACGAGGTGACGTCGACGTCCTCGCACAGGGGAGCGATCGATAGCCGGCCTCCGAGAAGTG
>SKTN01000391.1 GCA_007117945.1 Nitriliruptoraceae bacterium
GCCGCCACCCCGCCCCGGCGGTCCCACCCCCGCGGCTGCGCTCACCGCCACGGCGGCTGCCCTGGAGCGGCTCAGCTTCCGGTTGTCGGGGACCGCAGCTGATGCCCTGCGCCGGGAACGCGACCGCGTCGTGCGGCTGCTGCGGGGGGTCCACGCCCGCGCCGAGGACCCCGAGGCGCCCCTGCTGCTGGTGGTGGGCGGCGGCTCCGGAGCAGGCAAGTCGACCACCGTCAACACCCTGGCGGGCGACCGCGTCACCGCGACGGGTGTGCTGCGCCCCACCACCCGGCGGCCGACCCTGGTCTGCCACCCCGACGACCACGCCGCCTTCGCCACCGACCGGGTGCTGCCCGGCCTGGTCCGCGTCGAGGCCGCCCGCGCCGAGCAGGTGGCGGGGGAGCAGCTCCTGCTCGCCACCAGCGACCGGCTGCCCGTGGGCCTCGCCCTCCTCGATACCCCGGACATCGACTCCGTGGAGCAGGCCAACCGGTGGCTGGCCGACCGTGCGCTGGACGCGGCCGACGGCTGGCTGTGGCTGGCCACGGCCCGGACCTACGCCGACGAGGTCGGCATGACCTACCTCAGGCGTGCCGCCCAGCGCCAGGCGCTGCTGGCGGTGGCCATCACCCAGCTGCCCGTCGGGCAGGACGAGGAGATCCTGGCCGACGCCCGCCGGATGCTCGCAGCGGAGGCCGTCACCGTCGACCGGCTGCTGCACATCCCCCACGCCGAGGTGGTGGACGGCCGGCTCCCGGAGGGCACCGTCGAGGACCTGGCGGCGTGGTTGGGGCAGCTGGCGCCCGTGGATCGCCGCCGTCGGGTCCGCGAGGACGCCCTCGACGGCCTGGTCCGTGCCGTGCCGAGCGAGCTGGCAGCGGTGCGCCGGGCGGTCGCCGAGGAGCTGGCCCACGCCGAGCGGCTCACCCGGCGCGTCGACGCGCGCTTCGGGGTGGTCGGCGGCGGGCTCCAGGCCGAGCTCGAGGCGGGGCTGAACCTGCGCGCCGAGGTGCTGGAGAGCTGGCGGCAGCTGGTCGGCGGCGGGGAGGCACTGCTGAAGGTGCAGACGGCCGCCGCCCAGCTCGGTGGGGTGGTGCGTGAGCGGCTCGGGATGCCGGCACCGGGGCGGGCCGAGCAGGTCCAGGCCGAGGTCGGTGAGGAGCTCGAGCGCATCGTGGACCGCCTGCTGGAGGCGGCCACGGTGGCGACCCGACGGGACCTGGAGGCCGATGCGGCCGGCCGTGCCCTGCTCGCCCACCACCCCCGGCTACGCACCAGCGCCGCCGATCGCAGTGACGCGGTCCGCGAGGTGATCACGGCCTGGCAGCGTGCCACGGCGGAGCTGATCGAGGAGGTCGGGGGTGCCCGCAAGGTCCGGGCGCGCCGCGCCACCATCGCGATCAACTCCCTGGCCACCTCGGCGATCCTGGTGCTCTTCGCCCTCTCCGGCGGCCTGACGGCGGGCGAGGTCGGGATCGCCGCGGGCGCGGCAGCGGCCAGCCAGTGGCTGCTGACCCGGCTGCTCGGGGAGCAGAACGTCCGGCGCCTCCTCGCGGACATGCAGGCGGATCTGCTGGCACGCGTGGAGCGGCTGGCGGCAGCCGAGCGCCGTCCCTTCGACGACGCGATCGGTGCAGCGACCCCGCCGGGCGAGGTCGTGGCCCAGCTGGAGCGGGCTGCGGGCGGACGTGCGTCGTGAGCGCCCCCACCGGCCCGGGGGCGCAGCTCACCGCCGATCTGGGCGCCGCGCTGGAGCTCGGTGCCGGCCGGATGGATGCCAAGGACCACGCCGCCCTCGAGGAACTGCACACGCGGGTCGCCGAGCGGCTGTCCATGGGCGACGGGCTGACGGTGGCCGCGCTGGTCGGGGGCACCGGCGTGGGCAAGTCCGCCCTGCTCAACGCCATCGTCGGCACCGAGGTGGCCCGGGTGGGGATACGCCGCCCCACCACGGACCACCCCGTGGGGGTCGCCGCGGCGCTCGACCCGCCCACCGCCGCCCTGCTCGACTGGCTGCGGATCGACGACCGGCGGGTGGTACCCGGCGCACTTGCCGAGGGCCTGGTGCTGGTCGACCTGCCCGATCACGACTCCGTTGCCGAGGGCCACCGGGCCACCAGCGCCCGGCTGGCCGGCCGGGTGGACGCCCTGGTCGTGGTCGTCGACCCCGTCAAGTACGCCCGCGCCGACCTCCACGACGGACCGCTGGCCGCCCTGCGTCACCACGCGGAGGTCCTGCTGGTCGCACTCAACCGCGCCGATGAACTCTCCGACGGTGACCTCGCCAAGGTGCAGGCGGACCTCGCCGCCCGGCTGCGCGCCGACGGACTGGACGAGGCGCAGGTGTGCACCACCTCGGCGGTCACCGGCCAGGGGGTGGACACCCTCCGTGGCCACCTCGAGCAGCTGGCGAGCTCACGCCGTGCGGTGCTGCGGCGGCTCGCGGGTGACGCCGCGGCCGTCGCCACGACGGCCCAGGCGCAGCTCCCGGAGCTGCCCGAGGCCACCGTGGAGGTCGCGGGCGTGGTCGACGCCGTCCTGGAGGCGGCTGACGGGCACCGCGCCGTGGTGGGCCACACCGTCGCCTGGCGCAGCACCGCCCGGCGGGCGGTGCGTTCGCCCCTGGCGCGTCTCGCACGCACGCCGCTGCAGGCCGCACGGCGTGCTGGCCGTGAGCTCGGGCTCAGCGGTGTGACACCCGCGGGGGAGCGCGACACGGCGCCCATGCGCAGCGAGGAGGCGATCGGCCGGGTGCTGGCCCGGGAGCTGGCGCTGGCCGACACCACGGGGCTCGCCCATCATGCCCTCGACCGTGCCGTGCGCGACGCCGCCGCCCAGGCCGCCCCGCGCGCCGTGGAGGCGGTCCGTGGCCTCACCGGAGGGCGACCGCAGCGCCGCTGGTGGTGGCCGGTGCTGGCCGGGGCGCGGGGCGTGTCGGAGGCCGTGGCGCTCACCGGCCTGGTGTGGTCGGTCCTGCTCGGTGTCGCCGAGTGGCTCGGTCTCCCCGAGCCGCCGACCCCGCAGGTGACCGAGGAGCTGACCTGGCCGGCGGCGCTGCTGCTCGGTGCCCTCGCGGCCCGGCTGTTGCTGGGGCTGTGCAGCCGGTGGGCGAGCCGGGTGGGCGCACGGCGCGTGGCTCGTCGTGCGGAGCGCGAGCTCCGGCGCCAGCTCACGAGCGTGGTCCACGACCATCTCCTGGCGCCCTACGAGCGCGAGGTCACCGCCTACCGGGAGCTCCACGCGGCGCTCACCCGGCTGGCTGCGCCCCCCGCCGTCCCCCGCGCATGATCCGCGCGACCTGCCGACCATGGTCACCGGCAGCGGACCGGTCCTGACCCTCGGAGGCCACGGTCAGGCGTTCGGGCCTGACCCCCGGTGATGACCACCGTCGGGGGCCCGGGCCTGCCCCCCGGCGATGGCCACGGTCAGCCACCCGGTGTGGGTGGTGCGCCCGTCACCCCAGGGCGCGGTCGAGGTCCTCCCGCAGATCCTCGACGTCCTCCAGTCCGATCGAGAGGCGGACCACACCGTCGGTGACCCCCATCGTGGCGCGGACCTCGGGACCGATCCGATGGTGGGTGGTGGTGGCGGGGTGGGTGGCCAGGGTCTTCGCGTCACCGAGGTTGTTGGAGATGTCGATCAGCTCCAGCGCATCCAGCAGTGCGAAGGCCCGGTCGGTCCCACCCTCCAGCCACAGGGTCACGATCGACCCGCCACCCGACATCTGTCGGCGGGCGAGATCGTGCTGGGGGTGGGAGGCGAGCCAGGGGTAGCGCACGCCGGCCACCCGCTGATCGCCCTCCAGCCACCGCGCGAGCTCCAGCGCGGAGGAGGTCTGGCGGTCCACCCGCAGGGTGAGGGTCTCCAGGGACTTGAGCACCACCCAGGCGTTGAAGGGGCTCATGGTCGGGCCGGTGTGCTGCATCAGGGGTTTGAGGTCGTCCTCCATGAAGCTGCGCGGGCCCAGGATCGCGCCACCCAGGGTCCGACCGTGCCCGTCGAGGTGTTTGGTGGTGGAGTAGACCACCACGTCCGCGCCGAGCTCCAGGGGGTGCTGGAGGACGGGGGTGGCGAAGATGTTGTCCACGATGACCCTGGCGCCGGCGGCGTGGGCGAGCTCCGCGACGGCGGCGAGGTCCACCAGCTCCTGCATGGGGTTGGAGGGGGTCTCGAGGAACACCGCCTGCGCCGGGGTCGCCAGGGCGCGCTCCCACGCCGCGAGGTCGGTGCCGTCCACGAACTCCGCCGTGATCCCGAAGCGCGGCAGGATCCGGTCGAGCACCTGGAAGCAGGAGCCGAACAGCGCCCGCGCGGCGACCACCCGGTCACCGGCCTCGAGGGTGGCCGCAAGGGCGTTGAACACCGCCGACATCCCGCTGGCCGTGGCCCACGCGGCCTCGGCACCCTCGAGGAGGGCGAGGCGTTCCTCCAGCATCGCCACCGTCGGGTTGCGCAGCCGGGAGTACATGTAGTGGTCGTTGTCGCCGGCGAAGGCGGCGGCAGCCTCGGCCGCCGAGCCGTAGACGAACCCGGAGGTCAGGAACAGCGCCTCGGAGGTCTCCTCGAAGGCGCTACGGGAGGTCCCGCCCCGCACGGCCAGGGTGTCGGGCCGCCAGCCGGGCGGTGGGGGTGGGGCGTCGGCAGCCACGGTCGCTCCTTGTGCGTGGCCAGGGCACTCTACGGCGTCGCGCGCAGCCGGTAGCCGGGAGCCGTGCCGTGGCCGGGCGCCCGCGTCGTGGCCGACGCGTTCCAGGGGAGGCCCCACACGTGGGTCGACGGGTGCGTTGCGAGCCGAGAGTGGAGGATCGCGGCGGTATACCGCCGCGATCCTCCACTCTCTCCACGCGCTCAGTCGGGCCAGCTGTCGGCGATGTCGCCCAGCACCTCCTCGAGGTCCGCGCCACGCATCCACGCGTTCATCCCCGTCCAGAAGCTGCCGGCGCCGACGGCCGACGGCATCAGGTCGGAGGCATCGAACCGGGCGGTACCGGCCTCGAGGGCGCTGAGCACCGTCTCCGCTGACAGGGCCACCACCGGGTCGCGGTAGCAGTCCGCGGAGGTCTCCATGTTGGGGGAGATCCGGGCCACCCCCGCCAAGCTGCCCTGGGCGCACTGGGCTTCGCGGCTGGCGAACACCTCGAGGAAGGCCGCCACCTCGGGCCGGTCGTCGAAGGCCACGGCGAGCTCCCCTGCGATCAGCGCCCCGTCCGCGCCACCGATCGTGGGGAAGGCGAACACGTCGATGTCCTCACCGAGGCGCACGTCGTCGGGGAAGAAGCTGACGATGAAGCTGCCCTGCCGGTGCAGCAGACAGCCGGGAGGGTCCTCGAACAGCGGCTGCGGTGCGTCGCGGTAGTCGATGTCGGGGATCGCCTCGGTGCCCCCGAGGACGAACTCGTCGCGGTGGGTGATCTGCGCCATGCGTTCCGCGGCCGCGACGATGGCGCGATCGTCGAAGGCCAGTGCGCCCTCCACCCAGGCGTCGTAGGCCGCGGGGCCGGCGTCGCGCAGCACGATGTCCTCGAGCCAGTCCGTGGCCGCCCAGCCCGTCGCGGCCTGCGACCCGGTGCCGATGCACCACGGTGTGGAGCCGTCGGCGAGCATGCGCTCGGACAGCGCGACGAGCTCCTCCCAGGTCGCCGGCACCGCGTAGCCACGCGACTCGAAGGTCGGGCGGTGGTACCAGACCAGGCTCTTGAGGCTCGCGTTGGTCGGGAGGCCGTAGTGCCGGCCGTCGTGCTTCCCGAGGGCGAGGAGCGCCTCCCCGAAGCGTTCGCGCAGCTCGTCGAGATCGAAGCCGAGGTCCTCGAGGGCGACCAGGTTGCCCGCGGCGGCCTGCTCGATGACCGCGCCGGGCTGCGGGTACAGCGCCACGTCCGGCGGTTCGCCCGCGGCGATGTCGCGGGGCAGCTCCTCCTCGAAGGTGCCCGAACCCTCGTAGCTCGCCGCAGCGCCGTAGGGGGTGTTGAAGGTCGTCTCGATCACGGCGTTGATCACGTCGGCTTCCACGGTGGTGGCAGGGCCTCTGACCCGCACCTCGGCGCCCTGGAGGTCGATGGCCGCCGCTGAGGTCGTGGGGGCCCCGGCAGCAGCGTCCGCCCCGGATGCCGTCGCGCGAGCCTCCTCGGTGGGCGGGACCTGGGCGGTGGTTGCGGCGCAGGCAGCCAGGAACAGGACCAGGGTGAGCGCCGCCAGGGCGGATCGTCGCGGCGTCATCGTGCCGCGGCCACCAGGCGTAGCCTCCCGCCCGCGGCGGCGTGGAGCAGTGCGGTGATGGCACTGGCGGGCATCGGCCGGTGGAAGAGGTAGCCCTGCGCCAGCGGGCAACCCATCGAGGTGAGCTCGTCGGCCTGTGCGCGGGTCTCGACACCCTCCGCGATCAGCTCGCAGCCGAGGGTGCGGCCGAGCTGCACGATCGCCTCCACCAGGGAGCGTCCCCCCGCGTCCTCCAGCCCGTCGATGAAGCTCCGGTCGATCTTGAGCACGTCCACGGGCAGCGATCGCAGCCGGGCCAGGGAGGAGTAGCCGGCGCCGAAGTCGTCGATGGCGACCCGGACCCCGCGGCTGCGCAGCACCTGCAGCTCCTCAACGGCGGTGGAGTTGGTCGCGAGCTGGCTCTCGGTGACCTCGACCACGACCGCCTCCGTTGGCAGGTGGTGCTCGGTGAGCTCACGGAGCAGCTGGGCGGCGTAGCCGGGCTCCGTCAGCTCCCGTGCAGAGGCGTTGATCGCGACGACGGTGCCGTGCTCGGCCCACCACGGACGCCCGGCGTCCAGGGCCCGACGCCGGATCCGGCTGCCAAGGAGCGTGATCAGCCCGGCGTGTTCCGCGGCGGGGATGAACTCCGAGGGTGGGACCATTCCCAGGTGAGGGTGGTCCCACCGTGCCAGCACCTCCACACCGACGATGTGACCGGTGGCCAGCTCCACGATCGGCTGGTAGGTGGCGGTGAGCTCGTCGCGTTCCAGCGCACCGCGCAGCTCGCGCTCCAGGGTGTGGCGGTGGTGGGTCGCCGTCCCCATCTGCGGCGCGAACAGCTCGACGCGGCCGCGACCGGCCTCCTTGGCCGCGTACATCGCAAGATCGGCCTGCTGGAGCAGTTCCTCCGGATCGGTGGTCGAGGCGGCGTGCACCGCCACCCCGATGCTGGCGTCCACGGTGACCGTCTCCGCGCCCAGCTCGACGGGCCGCTGGATCGTGGCCAGCAGCCGGTCCGCGAGGCGGAGCGCCGCCTGGGGCTGGCGGCCGCCCTCGAGGAGCACGGCGAACTCGTCCCCGCCAAGCCGGGCCAGGAGATCGCCATCGCGCACGAACTCGCCGAGGCGTTGGCTGATGGTGACCAGCAGGTCGTCGCCGGCGGCGTGGCCGAGGGTGTCGTTGACCAGCTTGAAGCCGTCGAGGTCCAGCAGCAGCAGGGCGAGCTCCCCAGGCTCGCGCGCAGCGACGTAGGCGAGGCGTTCCAGGAGCTGGACGCGGTTGGGTATGCCCGTCAGCGCGTCGTGTCGGGCCTGGTGGGCGAACCGGTCGGCCAGGGCGCGGTTCGTGGCCTCGCGCTGGGCGAGCTGCCGATGTGCGGCGACCTGGTCCGTGATGTCCTCGGCGGTCCCCGTGTAGCCCGTCACCGCGCCATCGGCGTCGACGAGCGCAGAGGCCCGTACCGACAGCACCCGTTCCTGCGCGGCGGTGGTGGGGCGGCAGCGCAGCGACGCCTCGGGATCGCGGGACAGCCGGGTGAGCAGCTCGCCCGCGGTCTCCGCGTCCGGCCGGAGGTGCTCCCACAGGCCGGTGCCGAGCAGTCGCTCGCGGTGGACCTGCAGGATCTCCGCCAGGCGATGGTTGGTGTAGGCGACCTGGCCGTGCTCGTCGGTCAGGAAGATGCCGATGGGCGAGGCGGCGGCCAGGGTGCGGAAGCGGCGCTCCTGCTCACGCACGCTGGCGGTTGCCGCCGCCACCTCCACCTCGGCGCGGCGGCGTCCGGTCACCTGCGCGTGGATCACCCAGCCGATGAGCCACACGATGGCGGCGCCAGCCAGGCCCATCGCGGCGTGCTGGAGCCGCAGCCACAGTCCCGTCGCGGTGGCAGCCGGGGTGAAGGCCAGCTCCCAGCCGTGGGCGCCGAACTCCACCCGGGTGGCGACCGCACCGGCCAGGTCAGGGTCCGTGGCCGACGTCGTGTCCACCTCGGGCACCATCCCGGGCTGCGTGCTCCCCGCAGCTTCCCCCGCCAGGGGGGTGACCGTGGCCAGGACCCCGGCACCACGGGTGGCGTCGTGCAGGATCGCTTCCTCGTCGATGAACACCAGGGACCAGCCCCGCAGGTCGGGTGAGCGCGCCGGGTCCTGTGGCGCCTCCTCGCTCGTGAGGGGGGTGACCATCGCCGCGGTCCCGGGCAGGCCTGGGCGCAGGGCGATGATGCTGGTGCCCTGCCGGTCGACGCTCCGCCACAACCCCGCGGTCAGCTCCGGGTGGCGGCGCACGTCAGCGAAGCTGAGGCTGATGCCCTCCGGTTCCACCATCTGGAAGGCGACGGTGCCCGTCCGCTCGTGGGCGAAGCCCACCGCCTCCACGCCGGTGAAGCGTTCGGTGAGGGTGGTGCCGCCCGCCAGCTGTCCGACGAAGGCACCGTAGGAGTCCGTGGTGACCCGCTGACCCTGGTGCAGGCCATGGACGGCGTTTAGTGCGAGCTCGATGCGATCGAGCTGGGTCGTGAACGCCTCGCTACTGCGTTCGACGTCCCGCTCGAAGCTGTCGCGGGCAGCAGCTGCGGTGACGCCGGAGGTCGCCTGGAAGGTGGTGACACCGACGAGCAGGCCCAGCGCCAGCACGGCCGGCAGCAACCAGCGCGACCTCGCCGCGGCCACGCTGGTCCGGCCCTGCTGTGCGCGCGCGTCGTCGCGTGCTCCCACCTGGCACCCCGATGGTGGAGGTCACCCTCACCATCGGCCGCGATGTGGCACGGCTGAAGGGGTGCGACGGCCCCGATCGGGGCCGTCGCGACGTCGCGTCAGGGACGCGCGTAGCCCACGGGCACACGGTTCGACAGGGTGGCGGTGCGGACGGGGATGCCGGTCCGGGAGGCCTCGACGATGGTGTCCCCGCCGACGTACATGGCGACGTGGCTGATGGGGGAGTTGTAGAACACCAGATCGCCGGGTTGCAGCTGGGCGCGGGTGACGTTGCGCAGCCCCGAGTACTGGGCGCGTGAGGTGCGGGGGATCGTGACACCGGCCGCGCGCCAGGCGTAGGAGGTCAGTCCGGAGCAGTCGAAGGAGTCCGGCCCGCCGGCACCCCACTGGTAGGGCTTGCCGACCTGTGCCAGGGCGGTGCGGACGGCGACGTCGGCAGAACGCCGGGTGGAGGGAGCCGGGCTGGTGGTCGTGCTGCCGCTGGAGGATGACGAGCTGCTCGAGGAGCTGCTCGAGGAGCTGCTGGAGGAACTGCTCGACGAACTACTGGACGAACCACTCGAGGAGCTGCTCGACGTGGTGCTCGAGGAGCTCGAGCTGGCAGCCGCCTGCTGGCGCTGCTGCTCGGCCTGCTGGCGGCGCCGTTCCTCGGCCTCCTCCTCCTGCTGCTGTCGCCGACGCTCCTCGGCTTCGCGCTCCCGGGCGAGGCGCGCCCGTTCCTCTTCCACGCGTTGCTGCTCGGCGTCGACCTCGCGGCGCAGCTCGGCCAGCTCGCTCTGGTCGGCCTCGAGCTGCGACTGCTGCTCCTGCACCGTCGAGCGGACCTCGCTGAGGGTGGCCTCGAGCTCGGCGAGTTCGTCGGCGTGACGGTCGTGGAGGGCCTGCACGGCGAGGAGCTCGTTCTCGACCTCCTCGGCCAGTTCCTCGGCCGCGGTCTCCTGCTCCTCGAGCCGGGCCTCGAGGGCGGCGGTCCGGTCGGTCGCGGCATCCAGCCGCTCGATGCCGGCCTGATCGGTGGTGATGATCTGGCGCAGCGAGGTGGAGCGGAAACCGATGTCGTTGGGCCCGCTGGCACCCATGAAAGCCGCGAACTCCAGGCTCGGCCCCATCTTGTGGAGCCGGCGGGCGTGATCGCCCACGGTCGCGGACAGCACGGCGATCTCCGCGGCCAGCTCCTCGAGCTCCGCGGTCGTCTCCTCGAGGTCCGCCTGGACCTCCTCCAGGGCGACCACCGCTTCGTTGTACTGCTCGACCGCCTCGCTGAGCTCCGCCTCGATCTCCTGGAGGCGGGCCTCGGCGGCGACCTGCTCGTCACTGAGGCGGCTCTCACGGGCGTCCAGCTCACGGACCTCGGAGCGCTGGTCGTCGACCTGCGACTCGAGGCTGCGCAGCTCACGCTGCAGGCGCTCGAGGGTCGAGGTGTCCGGGTCGGCGTGTGCAACCGGTGTCAGGAGCGTGGCCAGGACAGCGACCACGAGCAGGATCGGGAGCGTTCGTGTGCGGTTCACGTCACCTCATCGCCGGTTCGGCGGGTGGTCGGGGTCCACAGGGGCAGCTGCCCCTGGCGGGGCCGCACGCTAGCGGTGCGGTCGGTGCCATCGCCAGCGGGTGCTCGTGGTCGTGCGAACGGGGCACGCCGGGGCGCGCCATGGCGGACGCCGGGGTCGGGTGGACACCGTCCGAGTGACGCCGACATCCACCCCCGAGCGCGTACAGTGCCGCCCATGGGACCGATCGCACGCTTCCGGGAAGGCCTGGTGCTCGGTCACGTCCGGAAGGGCCTCGACGCGGGCGAGGATGTGCTCGCGTGGACCCACGCCCGGGTACCCGGGGTGCGGGCTCCTGCCCTGCTGGTGATCACCGATCGCCGCTGCCTGGTGCACGTGGCCTCCACCACCGTGGCCGACGTGGAGACCCAGCTCGGCGCACTGCTGCGGTTCGAGCTCGACCGCGACACCCCGGAGAAGGTCCGCGTCCGCCTGGCCGGGGATGGCGACGACGTGGTGGCGGAGCTGTCGCTGACCAGCCGGGCCCGCTCCCGGGCCGCTGGCCGGGTGCTGTCCGAACTGACGCGGCAGAACGTCGGTGCGCCGGAGACCTTCGACCCGAGCAAGACCTCCCCGCTGCCCCCGGTGCCACGGGGGATGAAGGACCACGCCCGGCGGGTCTGGGTGACCGTTGTGGGCGTCGTCGTCCTGATGGTGAGCCTTGCCTTCGCCTCGCCCTTCCTTCCCGGCCCCGGCGCGCTCACCGCGGTTGCCGGCTTCGCCATCCTCGCCAAGGAGTACGAGTGGGCACGCGATGTCCACGTGTGGGCGACCCGGCAGGCGGAGCGGTTCGTGCACTGGATGCGGGACCGGATCACACGGCGGCGTCGCGAGGGCAGCTCCACCCCGGGCGGGGCGGTGGCCCCTGTGGTGGTGGAGGTGAACGACGAGGAGCCTGCCCGCGGTGACCGTCTGCCGGGTGACAAGCCCCCGGGCGGCGGGTTCGAGGGGGGCTACCGGCGCACCGGTTGACGTCGCTCGCCGGGACTAGGGCGGCCACGGGGTCCGCGAAGCTGGCCGTGGGCGTCGACGGCATCGCCCGACCCGTTGGGACCACGGCGGAGCGGCCTGTGGCCACGCCGGCTGGAGTGCCCCGGCCCCTACCCGGATGGGTGGGTCAGCACCTCGGCACCGACGGCACGCAGCAACTCCACGGTGGTCGCCAGGGGCAGCCCGATCACGGTGGTGTCGCACCCGGTCATGGTCGCCACGAGAGCGGCTCCCGCGCCCTGGAGGGCGTAGGCGCCCGCCTTGCCACGGGGCTCGCCGGTGGCGAGGTACCAGGCCACTTCCCCGTCGGTGAGCTGCCGGAAGGTGACGGCGGTGGTCGCCAGGGCAGCGGACTCGGCGTCGCCGCGACGCACGGTGACCGCGGTGTGGACCTCGTGGGTACGCCCCGACAGCTGTCGCAGCATCCCGGCCGCCTCCGCATCGTCGCGCGGCTTTCCCAGCGCGGTGCGACCCAGGGCCACGGTGGTGTCCGCCGCCAGCACCACCTCGGCGTCGTCACCCCGGCACACCGTGCGTGCCTTGGCCGTGGCCAGGCGTGCCACCAGGTCCTCGGGGAGCTCGTCGGCAAGCGGTGTCTCGTCGACCTGCGCCGGTCGGATCGCGGGGTGGAGGCCGAGTCGGGCGAGCAGTTCCGCGCGGCGGGGACTGGACGAGGCCAGCACCAGCCGCCAGCCGGGGGAGGGGCGCGGCGCGTCAGCCACCGGAGACCGCCTCGTGGCGGACGGGAGCGGCCCGTGCGCCGTGGTGCGGGGAGTCCAGCCAGCCGCTCGGCAGGTGCACGCGCTTGGGCTCAGTGGTGTGTCCCCGGGGCTGGCGTCGGAGGGTCTCATCGAAGGGCAGCGCACCGTCCAGCCCACCCAGCAGACCGTCGAGCTCCTCGAGGGTGGACACCTGGTTGAGGGCGCGGCGCACCGACCGGCCGACGGGGAAGCCCTGCAGGTACCAGCCGGTGTGCTTGCGCAGCTGGAGGAGCCCGGTGGTCTCGCCGAGGTGGTCGCACAGCAGCAGGGCGTGCTCGCGGAGGAGACCGGCCACCCGGCCGAGGTCCGGTGCCGGCGGGATCGGTGCGCCAGCGAAGGCGGCCTCGAGGTCGCCGAAGAGCCAGGGTCGCCCCAGGCAGCCACGACCCACCACCACCCCCGCGCAACCGGTCTCGGCGCGCATCCGCAGGGCGTCGGCGGCCTCCCAGATGTCCCCGTTGCCCAGCACGGGGACGTCGATGGCGGCGACCAGTGCGGCGATGTGGCCCCAGGCGGCGGGCGGTCCGTAGCGCTGCTCGGCGGTGCGGGCGTGCAGCGCCACCCCGGCGACGCCCAGATCGGCCGCGATCCTCCCGGCCTCGAGGTAGGTGAGGTGCTCGTCGTCGATGCCCAGGCGCAGCTTCACCGTGACGGGGACGTCGCCGGCGGCGTCCACGGCCGCGGCCACGATGCCGGCGTACAGGTCCGTGCGCCAGGGGAGCGCGGCCCCGCCGCCGTGGCGCGTGACCTTCGGGGCGGGGCACCCGAAGTTGAGGTCGATGTGGTCCACGGGGTCGCGGCCGGCCGCCGCGGCTCCCCGGGTGAGCTGGTGCACGGCGGCGCGGGACTCCTCGGGCTCGAGGGCGTACAGCTGGATGGAGCGGGGGTGCTCATCGGGTCCGAAGGCGGCCTTGAGCTGCGAGGTGGTGTTGCCCTCCACGAGCCCGCGTGCCCCCACCATCTCGGAGACGTACAGCCCACCACCCGCGCGTCGGCACAGCGTCCGGAACGCCACGTTGGTCACGCCCGCCATCGGCGCGAGGACCACCGGTGGCCACACCCGGAGGGCACCGAGGGTCAGGGTCGTGGAACCCTCCGGCCGCCGAGGTGGACCGGCGGTGACGGGAGCGGGGGGCGGGGGAGAGGTGAGGGTCATGGCCGGGACGCTAACGGGTGTCGAGCCCGGGGGCTCGGCCGCCGTCGTCGGTCGGTGGCCGACACGGCCGGCGTCGAGGTGGCACCCTGCCCGCCGTCGTCGCGTGCGGACAGGGGTCAGGGATGAGCGAACCGGGTGTCGTCATCCCGGTCGTCACGGCCGTCGCGCTGCTCACCCTGGTGCTGCGGTTCCGTGACCCCGTGCGCCGCAGCCCCGTCGCCGCCGCCGTCGAACTGCTGTCGGTGAGCCTGGCCGCGGGCCTGCTGGTGGAGCTGGCCCTGGCGGGGAGCAGCTGGGGAGACATCACCGCCACCTCGAGCCTGTACGTGCTGTTCGGCGCAACCGTGGCCTTCGTGCTGTCGATGGTGCGGGTGATCGCCGCGGTGCTGCTCACGCGGCGACGCCAACAGGTGCCCGTGGATGCGGTCGTCTCCTTCGGGGGCGTCTCCGCCCTGGCCGCGTTGTTGTCAGGGGCGATGCTGGTGGCCGCGTTCGGGTGGGGTGTGACCGTGCTGGTCGCGGTCGTGGCCGTGCTGCGGGCGGCTGCCCACCCCTGGAGGGCCAGCGAGGTCCTACAGCGGTGGACCTGGCCCCTGCGCGGACGTCCCTCGACGGGTTGATGACGGTCCGCCCCGGAGGGCGCCCCGGCGTCGCGGCCAGCGGACACGGGTGTGGCGGGGCCGACGGCCCCGCCACACCCGTGTCCGGACCTCGCTCGGATCACATCGAGGAGCTGGAGTCCACCTTGGCGATGTTCTCGCTGACGTCACGCATGCCGAGCCCGATGAGGACGAAGATCACGCCCATACCGAAGGCCATCGCGGCGACGCCGAAGGCCAGGATGGAGGTGAACAGGGAGGCCTGCAGGAAGGAGGCGTTCTGCGCGGTGGCGCGGCGCTCGTCGTCCCGGGGCAGCTCGGCGTAGGTCTGCCCATCGGTGATCTCGAGCACGTTGCGGTCGATGGTCTGTGCCTGGCAGTAGGCCGAGAACGGGCCGCGTACCTCGGTCTCGGACAGGCACACGGCGTCCTCGCCGATGGTGATGCGCTGGTCGCTCAGCGTCGTGCTGACCAGGATCCAGGTGCCGATGCTGGCGAGGATGAGGAGGACACCGAGGGCGATGGCCCCGGTGGATGCGAGCTTGCGGTTGTTCATGAAGGACTCCGTCCCAGGTCGGTGCGGTGCGTCGGCGGTTGTTCCGCCGAAGGTGACCGGCAGTCCGTGCGCGTGCCGAACGGCCCGGCGATACTCCCCCGCGTCCTGCGGGCTGCGGCCGATAGGCACCCTACGTAAGCCACAGGCCCCTTGCGGCCCACGGAAGTCCCCACTTCAGGGCCGAAGGTCCCGGATACGGGCCTCGCGCTCAACCCTTATCCCGTGCGTCATCGTAGGGAGGGCCCGCCCGTACCGCTAGCCTCCGGCCGGTGCGGCGGACCCGCGCTGACGAGGGATGAGGGGACGTGATGCACCGTCGGCCGGGCGCGGAGGAGGCCACCTCCTGGCCCCTCGTCGCGGCCGTGGTGGCCGAGGACGTGGTGCTGCCCACGGTCCGAGGGGTCCACCGCGCCGTCACCGATGCGGCCTTCCGCTGGACGGGTCCGCTCGGGCGTCCCGTGCGTCCGTTCGTCGAGTTGGCCACCGACGTCGGCTACGAGGGCGTGCGCTACGTCCTGCGCGCGCTCGGGTCCACCGCCCACCGTCTGTCAGGGGACCGGGGCCGTCCGATGGCCTCTGGCACACCCACACCGGGTGCGCTGCGGGCGCGGGCGATCGCGGTCGGGGTCGCTGACGACCGGTTCCGTGACCGCGCCCGGCTCCACCCGGCGCCGATGAGCCTGCACCTGGCGGGGCATCCCGAGCCCGTGGCACCCGAGGACCTCGCCTCGCTGCTGCCCGCGCCCACCGCCCGCGTCGTGGTCCTGGTGCACGGGCTGCTGGATACCGAGCACCTGTGGCGCGGATCCGCCGACGTCCCGAGCCTGCCGGCGGTGGCCGCGGGATCCGGCGCCGCGGTCCTGCTGGTGCGCTACGACACCGGTCGCCCCGTGGCCGAAGGCGCGGCCGCCCTGGCGCGCCTGCTCGAGGAGGTCCACCAGGCGTGGCCGGGGCGTCTGCGCCAACTCGTGCTGGTGGGCTACTCGATGGGCGGACTGGTGCTGCGCGACGCCGCAGCGCAGGGTGCGGCGGCGGGTATGGCCTGGCCGGCGAGCGTCAGCGACGTGCTCCACCTTGCCACCCCCCACCTCGGCTCCTGGCTGGAGAAGGCCGCCAACGTCACCACCTGGACCCTGCGGCACGCCTCTCCGGTGACCGCCCCCCTCGGCGCCCTGGTCGACCGGCGGTCCCAGGGCATCAAGGATCTGCGGTTCGGTCCGGTGCACCGGGACCCACCGCCCGGGGGCGTCGATGGTCTGCTGGCGGGTTGGGGCGCGTCACCGGCCTGGCAGCCGGCGGCACGTCACCACCTCGTCGCCGGTCGGCTCCGTCCGGCGGGCCGCCACCCCCTCAACCTCGCCCTCGGTGACGCACTGGTCCGGGCCGGTTCGGCACGTGGGGTCGGACCCCTGCGCCGGGTGCCCGGTGACGCTCCGGCCAGCATCACCGAGGTGCCCGCCGGCCACCTCTCCCTGGTGCGTCGGGCAGAGGTCGCCACCCTGCTGCGCGACGTGCTGGCGGCCTGACCAGCCACGGCACGGCAGGCGCGCCGCTCAGCGCTCCCAGGTCGCCCGCAACGTCCCGCGGCGGGCCTCCACGGAGCGCAGCTGCACCATGAGCCCGGCCAGAGCGAGGGCGAGGTAGCCGGCGGTCCACCACCAGCCGAGCTGCAGACGCTCGGGGGTGTCCGGGGAGGTCAGGTCGCCCGCGTCCAGTGCGCCGGTGAGCAGCAGCAGGCCGGCGACCACCGCGCTCGCACCGGCGAAGGCGCCGAGCACCGCCAGGAGCAGCATGGGGAGGTCACCCACGATGGCCAGCATCGCCAGGAGCGCACCACCCGCGATGCCGGCCAGCACGATCACCCAGGTCCAGGGCACGCCGAGGGCGACCATCAGGGTCGAACCCAGGGAGAAGCCGATGGCCGCCATCCCGAGCACGACCGACACGGCGTAGTAGAGGTAGGCGATGAGCCCGAAGACCACCGCCAACCCGCCGGCGACCAGCCACGACAGGGCCGAGGCGAACACGCCCTCGCCGGTGACGACCGCCATGAGTCCGGCGCCCAGCAGGAACCCCGCGAAGGCGCCCCACAGGGCGATGACCCCCCGCAGTGCGGCGTAGCCGGCGAAGCACAGGAGCCCGCCCACCACGATGGCCAGTACCCCGACGAGCAGCTCGACCATGGTGGTTCCTCGCTCAGCTCCGGGAGCCGGCTCCCGGAGGTCGGTCACCATCATGCCGTGCGAGCAGGGCGCGCGCTTCCTCCACCGTCGCCTCCGCCGCGGCCCTGACCTCCTCCGAGGCGGGCTCGGTGAGGCGGGGACCGAGGTCGTCCACCGCTGCCAGGGCCGCGGTCGCGATCACCCGGGAGCCCTCGGCGAGCTCGTTGGCGACGCTGCGCATCCGGCGCGCGACGCTGGCGGTGCCCCAGCGTCCGCCGTCCACCTCGGCCTCGAGCTGTCGCTCGGTGGCTTCGGCCTCCCAGTAGGTGGCTTCCTCGGCGCTGATACGCGCGATGGTGCGCAGCCGTGCGAGCAGCCGGGCCGCGTCGTGGAGCGGGAGCGGCTCACGGACGGCGCGCTCACGCTCCAGCACCACCAGCGCGTCGAGGACGATCGCGGCGTCGTGGGTATCGAGGTAGACGTCCCAGATGGAGGTGGTCAGCACCAGGTGTGCCTTGGCTCGCGGGCGGGGACTCCCGGCTGTCGCTGCCGCACGCTAGTGCGGCGTCGGGGAGGGGGTTCAGCGCGTGCGTGCGTGCCCGCCCCGTGCCCGGGTGCGGGCGTTGCCGTCGGCGCCGCGTGCCCCGCCCCCGCTGCCTCGGGTGCTGCTGCCGTTGTTGCGGCTGCTGCTGCTGTTGCCGCCCCGGCCGTTGCCCTTGCCGCCGGTGTTGCGGCCGCGGCCCTGACCACCACCGCGGCGCTGGGTGTTGCCGCCTGGCCGTGAGCGCTGTCCGCTGCCGGGACCTGCGCCCCGACCGCCCCGCCGATCATCGGCGGGCGGTGTCGGCTCCGGCAGCACCTCGGCGTCCAGCAGGTCGAGCTCCAGATCGTGCATGCCGGGCGCCATCGCCAGCTGGTGCTGCATGCGGTGGTGCTCGTCGGCCTCCTCCTCGGCGACCATCGACACCACCAGCCCCAGTGCTCCTGCGCGGCCCGTGCGACCGGAGCGGTGCACGTAGTCCTTCTCCGTGGCGGGGCGGTCGTAGTGCAGGACGAGATCGACGTCGTCGACGTGTATCCCCCGGGCCGCCACGTCGGTGGCGATCAGGGCCTGGACCTCGCCGCGGGAGAAACGGGCCAGCGCCTGCTCACGCTGCCGCTGGCTGCGGTTGCCGTGGATCGCGGCGGTGGAGACACCGTCCTGTCGCAGCTGCTTGGCGAGACGGTCGGCGCCGTGCTTGGTCCGGGTGAACACGATCGCCGTTCCCGATCGGGACAGGATCCGGCCGGTGAGCCGGCGCCGTTCGGGGCGCTCGGCGGGCCAGAACACATGGCGCACGTCGGCGCGGTCCTGCTCGGGGGTGGCGAAGCGGTGGGTGACGGGGTCGACCTGGTAGCGGCGGATCAGCACCTCGACATCACCGTCGAGGGTCGCGCTGAACAGCAGGGTCCGCCGGTCCGGGGACGTCGCGTCCAGCAGGCGCTTGACGGCGGGCAGGAAGCCCATGTCGGCCATCCGGTCGGCCTCGTCGAGCACGACGAGGTCCACGTCGCCGAGCGCCAGGGCACCACGGTCGATCAGGTCCTCGAGGCGGCCGGGGGTGGCGACCACGACGTCGATGCGGCCCTTGAGGCGCTGGAGGTCGCGGTTGATGCTGGTGCCGCCGTAGAAGGTGGCGGCGCGGCCACCGGTGACCTCCAGCAGGGGAGCGAGGGTCTCGGCGGTCTGGCTGGCGAGCTCGCGGGTCGGTGCCAGCAGCAGGGCGCGGGGCCTGCCGGGCGTGCCACGGCCGACGCTCATCGCGACGGGCAGGGCGAAGGCCAGGGTCTTGCCGGAGCCGGTGGGGGCCTCTGCGCTGACGTCGTTGCCCGCGAGGGAGTCGGTGAGGGTGAGTTCCTGGATCGGGAAGGGCCTGGTGAAGCCGAGTTCGCGGAGGCGCTCGTTGAGGTCCGGGGAGACGCCGAGGTCGAGGAAGGTGGTGGGCATGTCAAGCTCCGTAGCGCCGGTTCCGGCGCGGTGGGGTCGCCATCCGCGGGGCGGAGGCGTCGGTGGTGCGGCTGGGCCACGTCGTCGTGGCGCGCAGCGGTGGACGGCCGGTCGGCGGGGGACCGCTGGCGCGTGGTGAACACGCTGCCAGGAGCGAGCGCGGCTGGGTGCCGCGGGCGGTCCGGTGGAGGCCGTGCTGTCCCGGTCGGCCGTGGGGCCTGGACCGGGTCGGCGGCGTCGTGTTCCGTGCGGTGCGGGTGCTCCACAGGGGGGAGCGGTGGCGCGCACGTCGACGCACCGTACCGGTTGCGGCGCAGGACCGCGTCCCGTCGCTCGGCCGTGCGGCCGGTCCTCAGCCCGAGCCGGTGCGGGTCCCGGGTTCGTCCTCGAGCCCGAGACCACCGCCCACCCGGGCAAGGAGGGCAAGGGCCAGTGCCACGGCCAGCAGGGCGGTCACGGTGCCGAAGCCCGCCTCCTGCGCCGACGGCGCCAGACCCTGCACCGTCGCGGCGTACCAGCCGTTCAGCGCGGCGTGGAGCAGGATCAGCAGCAGCACGTTGCCCCGGGTGTGGTTGAGGACCCAGGCGAAGAGCACGGACAGACCGAAGGCGCCGAGGGTGAAGCTCGCAGCCGAGGTGGCTGCCTGCCCCGTGCCCTCCAGGAGGAACAGGGGCGCGTGCCACAGCGACCACACCGCCCCGACCATCAGGGCAGCGGTCACGGCGCGGTAGCGGGTCTGCAGCAGGGGCTGGAGGTAGCCGCGCCAGCCGATCTCCTCGAGCCCGCCGAACACCACGCTGCTCAGCAGGAACAACGGCACCAGGGGCAGGGTGGCGCCCACCGACGGTTCCAGCGGCACCCGGTCGACGGCGACGAGGATGCTGACGCCGAGGACGGCCACAGGCAGCGGGGCCAGGAGCAGCCACCCCGCACGGCCGAGCCGCCAACGCCGCAGTTGACGACCCAGTCCTGCGAGGCCGGCACGGCCCTCGACCTTCCAGAGCAGGGCCAGGGCCGCGATCCCGGGACCCAGACCGCCGAGGGCGAACAGGACCGTCGGTCCGACGCCGGCCATGGGCTCCTCGCCGGTCAGGGCGAGCAGGCCCCAGGGCACCCAGGAGCACAGCAGCGCCAGTGCCACGAACGCGGTGGCACGGGTGGCGACCGAGGTCGGGGTCGTCCTGGACAACGCAACCGCCGGGTCCTGGCTGCAGGGAGGCCACGACGACGGGAAGGAAGCCACGCCGTCGTGCGTTGACCACCCTAGATGCCCATCCCCGCCGTCGGAGCCCTCACGTGCGCCCTTCCTCCGCCTCCACCGGGACCGTGAAACCCACCACCTCGGCGGGGACCTCGGCACCCCTGGTGCTGCCGGCACGGTCGCCGGCGCATCCGACCGGCGCACAGGCCGCCACCACCACGGTGGTGCGGGTCACCATCGACGCCGACGACCGCAACAGCCGTCGCGTCGTGGGATCCCTGGAGGGGCTGAGCGGCCCGGCACTGCGCGTGGTCGTGCGCGACGCCCGCGACGACCCGGACGCGGCCCGATCCCTCGAGCGGCTGGTGTGCTGCGGGCCCGTCACCCCGGTGGTGGAGGTGCGCGGGCTCCTGCTCACGGCACCGACCCCCGCCGAGGCACTGCTCGCGGTCCGTCGGGTGACCGACGCGGTCTGATCACCGCCTCAGGAGCAGGTTGGCCACGATCGTCAGGAGCACCGACACCAGCA
>SKTN01000175.1 GCA_007117945.1 Nitriliruptoraceae bacterium
GCCGTAGCTCTCGGACAGGCTGGAGATCGCGAAGTGGGCGGCGACCTGCTCGAGGTCGATGATCCCGGGTCGGACCTGGCTCTCGTAGATGCCCCGGCCGTCGCCGTAGCGGGGATCGTTGGACTCCGCGTGGGAGAGCCGCTCGGCGAAGCGTTCCTCGAGCCCCTCGCCGATGCCGAGGTCCTGGGCCAACTGGATCGCGCGCGCGGCGTAGCGCAGGACCTGGACGGGCTCCGGTCGGGCGAGCTCCTCGAAGAACCACCCGCAGCTGGTGAACATCAGCATCGCGTGGCGCTGGAGCTCCAGCAGCTGCAGCACCCGGGTCGTAGCGCCCGCGTCCAGCGTCGTGGTCGCGTGGGTCGCCAGGAACCCCTGCAGGGCCCCCGAACGGTGCAGGATCACCTCGATGTAGTCGTCCCGGGCGGCCCACGGGTCACCGAGCAGCTGACCGGCCGCGTCCTCGTAGCGCGCTGCGAGGTCCTCACTGAGCTCGTCGAGGGCGGCTCGCAGCGGTGCTCGCCAACGCTGATGGCCACCCGCCTCGCTGGCACAGCCGCAGTCGGAGCGCCACCGCTCCACCCCGTGGGCGCAGCTCCAGGAGCTGGCCTGGACCACCTCGGCCTCGTGGGTGGGCGGGTGCGCAGCGAGGTAGGCGGCGTAGTTGGTCAGCTCGACGTCGTCGCGGGCGTCGAGCCGTTCGAGCGCCGCCGCCAGGGCCATCTCCCCGTGACGGTGGTGGTGACCGTAGGACTCCCCGTCGGTGGCGATGTTGACCAGCTGGGGACCGCCACGGCCGTTGAACCCCTGGAGGAGGCGGTCGGCGAAGCGGCGACCGTCGGTGAGCAGCCCCTCGAAGGCCACGCCCTGGGACAGGGGGCCGTCGTAGAAGTAGACGTCGATGCGGGCCCCCGAGGCGAGGCGGACCCGGTAGGGCATCGTGGGGTCGACCCGACCCCCCGTGACGTCCTGCCACCCCTCGTCACCCATCGGCCGGACGCGGGCGGCCTGGAAGGGCGAGAGCACGGTGAAGCGCACCCCCTCGGCGGCCAGGAGTTCCAGGGTGGCGTCGTCCACCGCGGTCTCGGCCAGCCACATGCCCTCGGGCTGCCGACCGAAGCGGGCGCGGAAGTCGCGCACCCCCCACACCACCTGGGTGCGGGCGTCACGCGGGTTGGCCAGGGGCATGATGGCGTGGTTGTAGACCTGTGCCAGCGCCGAGCCGTGCCCGAAACGCTCCCGGCTGAGCTGGTCCGCGGCGAGGACGGCGGCGTAGGTCGCCGGGGCGAACTCCTCCATCCAGGACAGCAACGTCGGACCGAGGTTGTAGCTGATCCGGGCGTAGTTGTTCACCAGCTGGGTGATACGTCCGTGGCGGTCGAGGATGCGGGCGCGGGTGTTGGGGTCGTAGCACTCCGCGTTGATCCGCTCGTTCCAGTCGTGGTAGGGGTAGGCCGCGGGCTGCTGCTCGACCAGCTCCAACCACGGGTTCTCCCGTGGCGGCTGGTAGAAGTGCCCGTGGACACAGATGAAGCGTTGCACGTGCACTCCGGGCGTGTTCGGTCGGCGCAGGCTGGGGTCGCGCCGGGTCCGCGGCGGTGTCCCACCCCCCCAGCCTACGCGAGGCAGCCGCGCCCGCGGACGTGGCCCGCCCGACCTCAGGCCTTCGGCAGGAACACCTCCACCGACAGCGGCGGCAGGCTGATCACCGCGGAGTGGGACCGGCCGTGGAAGGGGTGGGGCAGGGCGTCGATCCCGCCGAGGTTGCCCACACCGGAACCGCCGTACTCCACGGCATCGCTGTTGAAGGCCTCCACCCAGTGGCCGCCGTGGGGCAGGCCGACCCGGTAGTTCTCCCGCACCTGGGGGGTGAGGTTGGCCACGACCAGCGCCGCGGAGCCGTCACGCCCGCGGCGCAGGTAGCTGACCACCGAGCTCTGCCAGTCGCTGCCGTCGAGCCACTCGAAGCCGAAGGGCTCGCAGTCGCCCTCGTGCAGCGCCGGTGTCTCGCGGTAGAGCATGGCGAGGTCCTTCAGGCAGTGCAGCAGCTCACGGTGCTTGGGGTCACCGTCGAACAGGTGCCAGTCGAGGGAGCGCTCGTGGGCCCACTCCGACCACTGCCCGAACTCCGAGCCCATGAACAGCAGCTTCTTGCCGGGCGTGGTGAACATGTAGCCGTACAGCGCGCGCAGGTTCGCGAAGCGCTGCCAGGTGTCCCCCGGCATCTTGCCGAGCAGGGAGCCCTTGCCGTGGACCACCTCGTCGTGGGACAGGGGCAGGGTGTAGTTCTCCGAGTAGGCGTAGACCGAGCGGAAGGTGAGCTGGTCGTGGTGGTACTTGCGGTGGATCGGGTCGCGCTGGAACACCTCCAGGGTGTCATGCATCCACCCCATGTCCCACTTGAACCCGAAGCCGAGCCCGCCGAGGTAGGTGGGGCGTGAGACCATCGGCCAGGAGGTGGACTCCTCCGCGAAGGTCTGTACGTCGGGGAAGCGGGCGAACACCTCGGTGTTGAAGCGGCGCAGGAACTCGATGGCCTCGAGGTTCTCGTTGCCGCCGTGGACGTTGGGGATCCACTCCCCGTCCTCGCGGGAGTAGTCCAGGTAGAGCATGGAGGCCACGGCATCCACCCGGAGGCCGTCGATGTGGTACTCCTCGAGCCAGAACAGGGCCGAGGACAGCAGGAAGGCCACCACCTCGCTGCGGCCGTAGTTGAAGATGTAGCTGGACCAGTCGGGGTGGAAACCCTGCTTGGGGTCGGCGTGCTCGTAGAGGTGGGTGCCGTCGAAGTCGCCGAGGGCGAACTCATCGGTGGGGAAGTGGCTCGGGACCCAGTCGAGGATCACGCCGATGCCGGCCTGGTGGAGCCGATCGATCAGGTACTTGAGGTCCTGGGGCGTGCCGAAGCGTGAGGTCGGGGCGAAGTACCCCGTGGACTGGTAGCCCCAGGAGCCGTAGAAGGGGTGCTCCATCACGGGCAGGAACTCCACGTGGGTGAAGCCCATCGCCTCGAGGTGGTAGATGAGCGGGTCGGCGAGCTCCCGGTAGGTCATCGGACGTGGGCCCGAGCCGTCGTCCTTGCGCCGCCAGGAGCCGAGGTGGAGCTCGTAGATCGCCATGGGCGCGTCCAGGCCCTGCCGCTCACCCCGCGAGGCCATCCACTCCTCGTCCGCCCACTCGTAGTCCAGTTCCCACACCTTGGAGGCGGTGTGGGGCGGGGTCTCCGCATGCACGGCGTAGGGGTCGGCCTTGTCGACCGTGTGGCCGTCCACGTGGGAGACGATGTGGTACTTGTACCCGTCGCCGACCTGGGCGCCGGGGATGAACAGCTCCCAGATGCCGCTGACCCCGCGGGCGCCCATGCGGCCCTCCGCAGAGCGCCGGTCCCAGCCGTTGAAGTCACCGATCACCGTGACCTCGCGGGCGTTGGGGGCCCACACCGCGAAGTGCACGCCCGCGACACCGTCGTCGTCGGTCGCGGGGTGGGCACCGAGCTTCTCCCACAGGCGCAGGTGGGTGCCCTCGTTGAAGAGGAACAGGTCGTCTTCGGTGATGGGGGAGGTCGAGCTCGTCATCGTGTCACCTCGCGGTCGAGGACCTGGGCGATCCCGGCGAGCGGGATCGAGACCCACGTGGGGCGGTTGTTCATCTCGTAGCCGAGCTCGTAGACGGCCTTCTCCAGCAGGAAGGCGTCGAGGAGCAGGCGCAGGTGGTCGGGCTCATCGGGGACGAAGGGCTGGTCGGCGGCCACCTCGAGGTAGCCCTCGAGGAAGGCGGCGCTCACCCACGTCAGCCACCGGTCCAGCCACGCGGTCAGCAGCTCGTGGTTGGGATGGTCGGGGGTGACCAGGCCGCGGTCGATCTGATCACGCAGGGTCGAGGAGGTGGCGTACTGGAAGGAGCGCAGCATCCCGGCCACGTCGCGCAGAGGCGAGCGCTTCAGGCGCCGCTCCCCGAGCGGACGGGCGGGCTCCCCCTCGAAGTCGATGATGACGAAGTCGCGGCCGGTGAACAGCACCTGACCGAGGTGGTAGTCGCCGTGGGTGCGGATCCGCGTGGCGCTGATCGGCTCGGCGGTCAGGGCCTGGAGACGCTCCAGCAGCGCCGACTCCGCACCGACGACGCGCTGCACCTCGGCGGCGACCTCCGGGTCGGTGAGGTTGCGGGCCTCGCGCCCGGCGGCGCGCAGCCCCAGCCGCACGGCGTTGCGGATCGACTGGTAGAGGCTGCGCTGGCTGAGCCGGGTCATCGGCTCCGGCGTGAAGGCCGGATCACCGCCGTCCTCGGAGAGGGCGACGTGGAGCTCGGCGGTGCGCCGCCCCAGCAGGTGGGCGTTGGCCAGGTAGGGGCCGATCGCCACGTGGGCGCTCTCCGGCAGCCCGCCACGGTTCGTGGCGAGCGCCAGCGGGTCGTCGGCGTACTTGATGCGGCTCGGGGCGGCGCCGTCGGGGTCGGAGACCACCCGTTCGGCGAAACGGCCGAGCTCGTCGAGGGTCAGCGACCACGCGTCGCCCTCGTTGGGCACGAAGCGCTGGAACATCGCCAGCGTCCGCGGGGTCGAGGACCGACCGGCCTCCACGTCCAGGGAGCCGACCACGGCCGGCACGGTGTCGAAGCGGTCGAGGTGGGCACCGAGCTCCACATCGGGGCTGACCCCGTCCTCGAGCCGGCGCAGCACCTTCATCAGCACGGTGTCGCCGAACAGCACCGAGGTGTTGGACTGCTCGCCCTTGAGCAGGTGCGCCTCGAGGTCGCCGCCGTCCACCTCACGGTCGAAGGCCGAGGTACGGCTGCCGACCAGGGCGGCGCTCTGGCCCTCGTGGCGGCGACGCTTGGCCATGGCCTGGTGCAGGGCCTGCTGGGCGGCGTCGTCGGTGAGCGCGTCGACGAGCACCCCGGAGCTGGCCTTGGAGCCCTGGCCCTTGACCGTGGCCAGGACCGCGTTCGGCTGCACCGCGAGCAGGCGACCGGCCTCCTCGCCCTCGGCGAAGGTGACGGGCACCACGTAGGACTCCGGCTCCCCGTCGACGTACTCCACCTCGACGATCAGCACGTAGAGGACCGGCTTGTCCCTCGGCCCCACGGGGATCGCATGTACCACCGAGGCCCCGCGCACGGTGCGGGCCTTGCCGCCGAACCACCGCTGGCGCTGCAGCACATCGGGGAGCACGGCCTCCAAGCGCCCGCGCCCCGGGCCGCGCAGCAGTGCGGTCCACTCGCCGGAGACGGTCACCTCTGGGAGCTGCACCTCGTCCTCACGGTCGACGACCCCGTCGCCGGCGAACTCCGGCACCTTCGACAGGGTGACGCTGGCGGGGTCACGCTCGAGGGAGAACCACAGGTACTGGTAGGGCCCGAGGGTGAGCAGGTAGGGCTGGTCGGTGATGCGGGGGAAGGTCGTGCGGCCGAGCAACTCCACGGGGAACCGCCCGCTGTGCTCACCGAGGTCGAGCTCGCAGGCCTGGGCGTAGCGCGACAGGTTGGCGATCACCAGGACCTGCTCCTCCGCCCCGGTATCGGGGTCGGTGTGGGAACGCACGAAGGCCAGCACCTTGGAGTTGTCCGGCGAGAGCATGGTGAGCTCGCCACGACCGAAGACCCGGTGGCGCTTGCGCAGCGCGATCATCCGCTTCATCCACCACAGCAGGCTGCGGGGGTTGTTCTGCTGGGCCTCGACGTTGACCGACTCGACGTGGTACTCGGGGTCGATGATGGTGGGCAGGTACAGCTTCTGGGGGTTGGCCCGGGAGAAGCCGCCGTTGCGGTCGCTCGACCACTGCATCGGTGTGCGGACCCCGTTGCGGTCACCGAGGTAGACGTTGTCGCCCATGCCGATCTCGTCGCCGTAGTAGAGGATCGGCGTGCCCGGGAGGCTGAACAGCAGGGAGTTCATCAGCTCGATCAGGCGACGGTCGTTGCCCAGCAGCGGGGCGAGGCGGCGACGGATCCCGAGGTTGACGCGCATGTCGTGCTCCCGCGCGTAGGCGCGGTACATGTAGTCGCGTTCCTCGTCGGTGACCATCTCCAGGGTCAGCTCGTCGTGGTTGCGCAGGAAGATCCCCCACTGGCTCTCCTCGGGGATCTCGGGGGTCTGCTGCAAGATGTCGACGATGGGGAAGCGGTCCTCCTGGGCCACGGCCATGAACAGCCGGGGCATCAGGGGGAAGTGGAAGTTCATCTGGCACTCGTCGCCGTCACCGAAGTAGGCGGCGGCGTCCTCGGGCCACTGGTTGGCCTCGGCCAGGAACATCCGGTTGGGGTGGCGGTCGAGGTGGCTGCGCAGTTCCTTGAGGAAGGCGTGGGTCTCGGGCAGGTTCTCCCCGTTGGTCCCGTCGCGGACGAACAGGTACGGGATGGCGTCGAGGCGCATCCCGTCCACGCCGGTCTCCGCCCAGAAGTCCAGCACGTCCTTGACGGCCTGCTGCACCTCGGGTGAGTCGAAGTTGAGGTCCGGCTGGTGGTGGAAGAACCGGTGCCAGTAGTACTGCTGGGCCTCGCCGTGCCAGGTCCAGTTCGAGGCCTCGAAGTCCTCGAAGATGATGCGGACGTCCTCCC
>SKTN01000021.1 GCA_007117945.1 Nitriliruptoraceae bacterium
GCCCGGGTCGCCGGATCCTCACGGCTGACCTCACCGAGGCTGGACAGCGCGTCCAGCGCCTCCTCCACGGCATCGAGGTCCAGCAGCGCCTGTGCCTGCAGGCGCGCCGCCATGACGTGCTGTTCGGAGCTGAGGACGTCGCCGGCATCGAGCTCCTCCCGCACGGCCGCAGCGAGCTCCGCAGCCTCCTCCGCACGATCCAGGGTCAGCAGGGCGGCCGCGTGGTTGACGCGCGCACGGGCCACCTGGTCGGCGGTGACGGGGTCGTCGGCATCGGCGAACCGTCGGGTCAGATCGGTGTAGACCTCGACGGCGGCAGCGTGGTCGCCGACCGCGTCCAGGCAGATGCCCTGGTTGAGCAGCGCCAGGGCGATCTCGTGGCGCTGATCGGGGTCGGCGAGGTCCGCGGGCGTGCGGGCGGCCAGGGCGTAGGCCTCCGCCGCGGTGTCCAGGTCCCCGAGCTCGGTGAGCAGGACGGCGTGCTCGAAGCGGGCCGCGTAGAGCGACTCGCGCAGGACGGGATCGGTGAGGTCGTGCTCCGTGCGCAACTCTTCGAGGAGGCGTTGGACCTCCTCCAAGGCCGCGTCGAGCTCTCCGTCCTCGTGGAGCTCCATGACCGCGTCGGCGCGGGCACGGGCCTGCTGTGGGCTCACCATCGCAGCAACGCTCCCACGCCCTCGTGCTCGGCCAGGGGCTCGGCGGCCTCGCGGGCCAGCGGTGTCACCGACGCCTTGGTCGCCAGGGCCTGCTCGACCAGGTGCTCGACGAACAGCGGGTCCCTTTCGAACTCCAGCTCCGCCTGCGCCGCCTGCCCCTCGATACGCGGGTGCAGGGTGCCCTGGGAGGAGCGGTAGCCCTCGAGCACGAGGTCGTCATCGAAGAGCAGGTGCGCGACCCGCCCCGCGTTGAGGGCCTCGCAGACGTGGCGCAGGCCGAGCGCTCCGGGGCCCCCGGCGAGCGCGCGCTCCCGTGCTACGTGGACCAGGCCACGTTCACGCTCGGTGTGGACGCTGCGCAGCAGCGGCCAGGCCTGGGCGGCGATCTCGTGGGGAGCGGCGGACTCCCACGACTGCTCGGTGACCAGGACCCGCAGCCCCTCGTGGGGGTGGACCAGGTCGCGCACCTCGTCGCGCAGCTTGGGGGAGGTGGACAGCACCATCCGGTCGGTGCCCTCTGCCTCGGCGCGCTGGACGACGTCGTCGAGGACCTGCTTGAGGAAGCGGTGACGGTGCTCCCGCACGCGCTCCTCGTACCCCTCGCGGTCAGAACGTGCGTACATCGCCCGCTGGGGGTTGGACGTGGACGGGCCGCTGGAGTCGTCCCGGAACAGGTCCTCGTCCGGCTCGAAGCGGGCCTCCTCCGTCACCTGCGCGTCACCCGTTGCCCACCTGAGCACCCGGACCCCGGAGCGTGAGACGACCACGATCGTGGCGGGGCGCCCCTCGTCGAGGGCCGCGACCAGCGGTCGCACGTACGCGGTGGCATCGTGGACGACCCGCTCACGGAAGGGCAGTTGCAGGGACACGGCGTGCTGCTCACCCGAGGCGACACCGACGAACAGGGCACGCCCCCGACCGGGTTCCTTGGGGTCGAGGAGCTGCTCGAGGGGCCCGTCGAGCTTGCGCAGACGCCGCTCGATCGCCTGGGCGAGGTCGCGGTCGCCGTGCTGCAACCGGCCACGCAGCGCCTTGATCTGGTTCCGGAGTTCGATCGGTGCGGTCGGTTGCGGATCCGCAGCCTGTGCGGGGATGTGCCCGACGTAGAAGGAGAGCATGCCCTGCTCATCCTCGAGGTCGAGCAGTTCGCGGATGGTGGCCTGGTCGATGGTGTTCATCTGCCCTCGGTGCCTCGGTTGAGCTGCCGCACCCTGGCTGGTCCCGCGCGCCGCGCGCCACCGGTGCGGTCCACCTGCCCAACGTAACCCGGCGGGGTCACGGAAGGAAGCCGTGGCGGGTCGGTCGTGTGACGGTGACCACGGGTGCTCGGCGGTACCGTCCCGGCATGCAGACCCGCACCCTGCCCGGCCGACGCCTCGCCGGCGTCGAGGTCCGGATCGACCTGTCGGTCCTCGTCCTCGTGGCGCTGGTCGGCTGGGCCTTCACGGGGATCTTCCGCGCCGACCACGAGCTGGTGGTGGCCCTCACGATGGCCGCCGTGGGTGCGGTGCTGGTCGTGCTGACCACTCTGGCCCACGAGCTCGGGCACGCCGTGGAGGCCCGCTACCGCGGCATGGAGGTGGAGGGCATCACCCTGCTGCTGTTCGGTGGCGTGACCGAGATGCACGTGGAGGGACAGAGCGCTCGTGACGAACTGGCCGTGGCGGCCGTGGGCCCCTGGATCAGCCTGGTGTGCGCCGCGGGGTTCGGCCTGCTGGCCACCTTCGCCGGTGACCTCCTCCCCGCCGTCCTCGCCGGTCCCGTGGGGCAGGTGGCGGGGGTGCTCGGGTGGTGGAACCTGATCCTCGCGGCCTTCAACCTGGTGCCCGGTGCCCCCCTGGACGGTGGCCGGGTGCTCCGTGCGCTGCTGTGGATGCTGACGGGCGACCGGCTACGGGCGCTGCGCATCTCCGTGCGCGCGGGGCAGGTGCTCGGTGTGACGCTGATCGTCCTCGGGGTCACCGTCCTGGTCCGCGGTGGGCCCCGGGCGACCCTGGTGGCCGCAGCCTTCGCCCTGTCGGGCATCTTCCTGATCCGGGCGGCGGCCACGGAGCTGCGGCACGCGGAGCTCAACGCGGTGCTCGAGGGGCGCCGTGTGATCGACCTGCTCGCGCTGCCGCCGGCACCGCTGGCCGCGGACCAGCGGGTGGGCGAGTTGGACCGCGACCGCGTGACACGAGGCGGCGACCTCCACACCGTGCACCGCGACACCGACCTGGTCGGTGTGGTCGAGCGGGACGCACTGCTCGGTGAGGGCAGCGCAGCGAGATGGCCTCCCGAGGCGCTGCTGTCCGAGCTGGCGGAACCCCTGGACGACGTGCCCGCCGTGGAGCTCACCGACGACCTCCACACCCTGATCGATGCCTTCCAGGGTGCACACAACGTGGTGCGCATCGTTCGGGACGGGCGCACCGTGGGTGCCCTGACCGAGCGCGAGATCGCCCGCGCCATCGCCCGGCTGCGCCGGGACGGCACCCGGTGATGGGCCCGCGTCCCCTGCGCCACCGACTGTGGCGCGCCGCCTTCCACGCCGCCGCGGCGGCGCTGGTCGCCTGGGCCGCCTTCGTCGTCCCCCTGCCCCTGATCGAGTACGTCCCGGGGACCCCCACCTCGATCCCGACCCTGATCGAGGTGGAGGGTGCCGAGACCACGGAGCTGGACGGGGACCTGCTGCTGCTGACCGTGCTGTTCCGGCAGCAGCCGACGGTGTCGGCCCTGGGGGCGCTGCTCTCCCCGGAGCGGGAGCTCGTCCCCGAGCGCGAGGTCTACCCCTCCGACGTCGATCGCGACGAGATCCTGCGCCTGGAGCGGGAACGGTTCGCGCGCCAGTTCGACGTGGCCGTGGCCGTGGGTGCCTCGGCCGCCGGGGTGGAGACGGAACTGGTCACCGAGGTGGTGGTGGTCCAGGTGCTCCCGGGGAGCCCGGCCAGCGGCTCGCTGACCCCCGGTGACGTGGTGGTCGCCGTGGACGGCTCACCCCTGGCCTCGGCCGAGGAGCTCCAGGCCCTGTCCCGCGCCGGCACCGAGGGGGATCGTTTCACCCTGACGGTGCGCCACGGTGGGGACGAGCGCGAGGTCACCCTGGAGCTGGCCACCTTCGGTGGGGTGACGGAGCCGCGGCTCGGCATCGGGATCCAGACCGCGGTGGACGAGGCCCGCCTGCCCTTCGAAGTGGCGCTGCGGGAGGGCACCCGCATCGGGGGGCCCAGCGCCGGGCTGATGGTCGCCATCACGATGTACGACCTGCTCAGCGAGGAGGACCTGCTCGCCGGGCGGACCATCGCGGGGACCGGCAGCCTGGATGCCGACGGCCGCGTGGGTCCCGTGGGCGGGGTGCCGGAGAAGCTCCGGGCCGCCCAGCGTGTGGGGGCGGAGCTGGTCCTGGTGCCGAGCGCGCAGCTGCCCCAGATCGAGGACCGGATCCCCGACGGCCTCGAGGTGGTGGGCGTCGCCGATCTCACCGAGGCCCTCGAGGTCCTGCGCGGCAGGCCACTGGACGCCTGACGGCCCGGCCGCGGGGCCGGCGGCGGACGATCCCGGGGCCCGGAGGCCGACCCGCCCGGTGACCCCGCGGGGGGTTCCACCGGGTGTCCCGCCCGAAGGTCCCACGGGGCCTACCCGCCCGGTGATCCCGCCCGGAGGTGGTCGGTCCCTGGGCTGGAGCCCAGGGACCGACCACCGAACGCCACCCGACCGGCTGGAGCCGCCCGGACGTGGTTCATCCCTGGGCTTCTGCCCAGGGATGAACCACCCCAGAGACCCCGCCGGGGGGAACGCGCCGGGGGAAGGGGACCACCGAGGCCGCGGCCCCGTGCGCGTTCCGGGGCGTTCCGACCCCACCCGCGCCGTGCTCAGGCGGGCGTGACCACGCCACCCTGCACCGCAACGGGAGAGCGCACGGGGGCCTCGGGGTCGAGGCGGGCCGCCGCACAGCGGTCCAGGAAGTTGCCCAGCAGCTGCAGCCCCGAGCTGGTCAGGACGGACTCCGGGTGGAACTGGACCCCCTCCACGTCCACCTCGCGGTGCACCAGGCCCATGATGAGCCCGTCGGAGGTCTCCGCGGTGACCTTCAGCACGCTGGGCAGGGTGCCACGGTCCACGATCAACGAGTGGTAGCGCGTGGCCTCGAAGGGCACGGACAGGCCCTCGAACACGCCCTCCCGCCGGTGGTAGATCGGTGAGGTCTTGCCGTGCATCAGCACGGGTGCACGGACCACGTCGCCGCCGTACACCTCGCCGATGCACTGGTGGCCGAGGCACACCCCGAGCAACGGCCGGACGCCGGCGACGGCGCGGATGACGTCGTTGGAGAGCCCCGCATCGCCGGGGTCGCCCGGGCCCGGGGAGATCACGATGCCGTCGGGCAGGTCGTCCAGCAGGCCCGCGACGGTGAAGGCGTCGTTGCGCACCACCTCGATGGTGGCGCCCAGCTCACCGAGCTCCTGGGCGAGGTTGTAGGTGAAGGAGTCGTAGTTGTCGATGAGGAGCAGGCGTGTGCCTGCCCGGCCGGCGTGTGCGGTCGCGGCCACGGGGTTCACCTCTCCGCCAGCACGGTGCGCAGCAGCTCGCGCGCGACCCCGCCGGCGTCGTCCTCGGGGAGTTGCTCCACCAGGGTGACGCGCTCGGGGACCAGGCGCGAGTCCAGGTGTGTCCGACAGTGTGCCAGCAGCTCCTCCGGCTCGGGCCGGGCGCGTCGGGTCGTGGTCACCGCGGCCACGAGCACGCCGGTGTCCGCATCGGTGGTCACCCCGGCTCGGCGCACGCCCGGGTAGCGCTCGAGGACCGACTCCACCCTGCGGGGTGCGATGGGCGCACCGTCGGCACCGGTGAGGACCTCGTCGCGGCGCCCGAGGTGGGTGAACACCCCGTCGGCGTCCACGGTGGCCAGGTCGTCGGTGATCAGCCAGCCGTCCACGAAGCGGCCGGCGTCGGCCGCCTCGTCGTCGAGGTAGCCGGGGGAGACCTGGGGTCCCGACAGCAGGAGCAGGCCGGGCTCACCGGGTGTGCACAGTCGGGAGAGGTCCTCGGTGTCCACCACCACCGCGACGGTGTCGGTCACGGGCAGGCCCATCGCTCCCGGTGTGGTGCGCCCGTAGACCGGCTGGGCGTGGGTGATGGGCCCGGCCTCGGAGACCCCGAAGCCCTCACGGACCCGGGCGCCGCCGCTGCGGCGCTCGAGCTCTAGCACCACCTCGGTGTCCAGGGGTGCCCCACTGGCCAGCACCACCCGCAGGGAGGACAGGTCCCGACGGGCGGAGTCGGAGCCCTCCAGCAGGGCGGCGACCTGGGTCGGTTCGAGCACGGCGATGGTCGCGTGGTGCCGGGCGATCGTGCGCGCCAGCCCACCGGTGTCCTCGGGTGCCACCAGCTCCACCGTGGCTGCGGCCAGCAGGCCGGCGAGCCAGCCGAGCACCATCGGGCCGAGGCCGAGCAGGTCACCCGCGACCACGACGTGCTCCCGGCCGGCCTGGATGTCGGGGACCCACAGGCGGGCCTGGAAGGTGGAGGCGACCAGGTTGCGGTGGGTGAGCACGATCGTGCGGCGGCGGCCACCCCGCCACCGGGGGACGAGCAGGGCCGGCGCGTCCGTCGGCACGGGGCCCGGCGCGTGGACGGTCACGGGGGCGTCGGTGACCTCCGCGACGGCGGTGGCGAGCTGCCGGGTCCCCTCCGAGGACCGCCGCCGCCGGATCGGCACCCGGAGAATGCCGGATCACGTCCACCCCGACCCGCTGCCCCCACAGCTCCAACTGCTCGATCCCCGCCGTAGTCAGCATCTGTTCGGCATAATTGGGCCACGTCGCGGGCGAGAAAGCGAGAAAGGCGGACGCAAAAAAGACCCCCCAAAATAGGAGGAACGCCAGCTGGACACACGGCTCCCGAACAATCC
>SKTN01000086.1 GCA_007117945.1 Nitriliruptoraceae bacterium
CGGCCTGGCCGGACCAGCTGGCCGCCGCCCGTGGGACCCGTCGCGGCGGCTACCTGCTGGCAGGTGGTCGCGGGGCCGAGCTGGATCCGGGCGACCCGCTGGCCGGGGAGCCGTGGCTGGCGGTGGCCACCATCGACCGCGGCGCCGAGGTGGCGCGCATCCACCTCGCCGCCGCCGTCGACGAGGCGAGCGTGCACCACGTCCTGGGGACGCGCCTCGAGGAGCGCGTCGAGGTCGGGTGGCGGGACGGCGACGTGGTGGCCGAACGCCGCCTGCACCACGGTGCGGTGGTCCTCACGCGCCACCGCATCGACCAGCTCGACGGCGACCAGCGCCTCGCCGCGCTCCTCGAGGGGCTGGGCGCCGAGGGGCTGGAGCTGCTGGACGTGCGCGCGGAGGACCGCCAGCTCCAGGCCCGTGTGCGCCTGCTGGCCACCGAGCTCGGCGATCCCTACCGCACCGTGGACGACGACCGGCTCCTGGCCGCGGGCGAGGAGCTGCTGGCGCCCTTCCTGCTCGGCGCACGTACGCGTGCCGACCTCGCCCGGCAGCGGCTCACCCCCATCCTCGAGGGGGCGATCGGCCACCACCTGCTGGGCGAGGTCGACCGGCTGGCCCCCACGCACCTGCGGGTGCCCTCGGGCTCGCGCCGCCGGTTGGACTACCGCGAGCACGACCGGCCCGTCCTCGCCGTGCGCCTCCAGGAGCTGCTCGGCACCGCCACCACGCCCCGGGTGGTCGACGGCCGTGTGCCCGTGCTGCTGCACCTGCTGTCACCCGCGGGTCGCCCCGTGCAGGTCACCGACGACCTCGCCGGGTTCTGGGAACGGGCCTACCCGCAGGTGCGCGCCGAGCTGCGCGGGCGCTACCCCAAGCACGCCTGGCCCGAGGACCCCCTGGCTGCCGACCCGCTGCGGGGCACACCGCGTCGGGGCCGGTGACGCCCGCGGGGTCCGTGCGGTCCGCGACGTCCGTGGGGTCCGCCCGGTCCGCGACGTCCGTGGGGTCCGGCGTGGCCACCTCGGTGGAGGGTCACCAGCCGAGGGTGTCCAGCCGGCTGGCGACCCCGCCGAGGTAGCCGGCACCGAACAGGCGCACGTGCACCAGCAGCGGCGGGAGCTGCAGCAGGGGCAGGCGCGTCTCCACGCCGGCGTCCAGCGGCCAGACCTCCTCGTAGCCGGCGCGCAGCTGCGGGCCGACGGAGCCGAACAGCGCCAGCATGGCCAGGTCGATCTCCCGGTCGGCGTGGTGGACCGCGGGGTCCAGCAGCCACCGGTCGGCCAGCACGTTGCCCGACCACAGGTCGCCGTGCACCAGGCTCGGGACGACGGCGTGGTCGGCCACCTCGGCGACCGCTCCCCCCTCGATCGCCTGCTCCAGCCGCTGCGCGAGGTCGGCCGGCAGGTCACCGAGGTAGGGGGCGAGCCGGGCCTCGGCGAGGAAGGTGGGCCAGTCCTCGGTGGGCGTGTTGGACTGGGGCAGGGGGCCGATCACGTTGTCGCGGTGCCACCCGAAGCGCTCGCCGAGGTGGCGGTGCACCGTGGCCAGGCGGCGGCCGAGCTCGCGGCGGTCACCGGGCGGGCCCGAGAGGTGCTCGAGGACCAGCACGGTGCCCGCGTGGCCGAGGACCGCAGGCACGGGCGCGCCCGCGGCCGCCAACGCCTCGAGCCCCTCCGCTTCGAGCTCCGCTGGCGTGTCCCCGTCCTTGATCACCACCTCGGCGCCGTCGGTGAGGTGGGCGTGCCAGACCGCCGCGATCGAGCCGCCCGCGAGGGGGCGGGCACGTGCCACCGCGGGAAGGCCGCCGGGGAGGGGTTGGGGAGGACCCGCCGCGCCCCTCACGCATCCTCACGGCGCGCTGTCAGGGCGGCCTCGACGCCGCCGGCGGCAAGGGCGTCGACCAGGCGCTGGGACGTACGGCGGCAGATCTCCACCACCTCGGCGAAGCCGTCGGGCCCGCCGTAGTAGGGGTCGGGGACCTCCGCGGTCCCTGTGGCATCGGGGTCGAAGTCGCGGAACAGCACGATGGGGGTGTCCACGCCGGCGCCGTCGGCGACGTGTTCCAGGTCGCGGAGGTTCGAGCGGTCCATGGCCAGTACCAGGTCGGCCTCCTGCAGGGCGGCGAGGTCGACGCGCTGGGCGAGGCCGTCGATGGTCAGGCCGACATCGGCAGCGGCGGCCCGCATGCGGGCGTCCGGCGGGTTGCCGAGGTGCCATGCCCCTGTGCCCGCGGAGTCGATGTGCACCTGCAGCCCGGCGTCCTCGGCGGCCTCGCGCAGGGTCGCCTCGGCGGTGGGAGAGCGGCAGATGTTGCCCAGGCACACGGTCAGGATCGACAGCGGGGTGCTCACGTTGCGGCCTCCGGCCCGAGGACGACGGTGATGGTCTCCAGCCCCGTGGCCTCCTCGAGGACCGCGGAGCCGGGCAGGTCCTCGGCGACCAGCTGGGCGGCTGCCTCCCGGCCGCTCGGGTAGCGCACACGGGTGCGTTCGGTGGGATCGGCGTTGGTCACGTCGCTGACGGTGTAGCCCAAAGACTCCAGGTCCGCGGCGACGCTGCCGGCCAGTCCGCTGATGCCCGCGCCGTTGGCGACCACGAGGGTGACCTCGCTGCGGCTGACCTGTGGGGTCTCCTCGTCCTCCGCCTCGCGGACCTCGTCCAGCACGCTGCCGTCGCGGAAGCGTGCGAACAGCGCGTCGGCCTCGGGCTGTGTGGGATCGAGGACCCAGGCGCCACCCGAGGTGGTCCGCGGGGTGCCGGGGACGGTGTAGGTGGCCACCCGGCCCGCGGCCAGGGCGCGGCCGCTGCGCGCCAGCTGGAACCCGGCGATGGGCCCGAGGGAGTCGTCCACCTGAACGGCCTGTCCGGCGTCCCCCGACAGCCGCCACAGGGTCACGGGGTTGAACAGCACGGCCGGCCGGGTGACCTCCCGTGCCAGGGCCTGCACGAAGGCCTGCTGCCGCTGGATGCGCTGGAGGTCGTCGTCGATCTTGCGGACCCGGACGTAGCCGAGGGCGTCCCCACCGTCGAGCTCCTGGCAGCCGGCGGGCAGGTCGATGCCGGCGTCGCGGTCGGAGATGGCCTCGTCCAGGCACATCTCCACCCCGCCGACGGCGTCGACGATGTCGCGGAAGCCGCCGAAGGTGACCCGGACGTGGTGGTGGGCCCGGATGCCCGAGAGCTGGTGCACCGTCTCCACCAGGCAGCCGGGGCCGTCGATGGACTGCGCCACGTTGATGCGGCCGACGGAACCGTCGCAGCGCGTGACCCACAGGTCGCGGGGGAAGGCCAGCATGGCCGCCTCGCCACCCTGGACGGTGAGGATGAAGATCGTGTCGGTGCGCTCGGGGCCGTAGTCGTCCAGGCCCGTCGACAGCTCGAGCTGCTCCTCACGGGTGAGCCCCTCGCGGCTGTCGGAGCCGGTGACCAGGATGTGCAGGGGCTGGCCGCCCGAGGCCAGGCCGTCCACGGGGGCCCGGTTGAGCCGCAGCATCCCGAGCACGGGGATCGCGACGGCTGCGGCCAGCAGCAGCACCAGGATCGTGAGCAGGACGCGGCGGAGCTGGGGACGGCGTCGGGCGTGCTGTTCGACCTCCGGGCCCCAGCCCTGATCCGCACTCTTCGAGCTCACCCTGGCTCCTCATCGTCCGTCGTGGCGATCGCCGCGCGCGACCGGGCGACAGTGTTCCATCACCGCCGCCGTCCGTCAGACAGGCCGCCCCGTCCCACGGACGGCGGTAGGGTCGGACGACAGGCCGGGAGGTCGCCCATGGAGCGCACAGCCACTGCCCGCGAGGCCCTGATCGCCCACGTGCGCCGTTCGGTGATCGGCGAGGCCGAGGCGGTCGCCACGCCCTTCGGGCCCCGCCGGGTGATCTACGCGGACTACACCGCCTCCGGGCGCGCCCTGGGTTTCGTCGAGGATCACCTGCGGCAGGTGGTCCTGCCGCTGTACGCCAACACCCACACGGAGACCTCGGGCACGGGACGTCAGACCACCCGTTTCCGGGAGGACGCCCGGGAGATCATCGCCGAGGCCTTCGGGGCCGGTGAGGCGCACGTCGTGCTGTTCACCGGCACGGGCTCCACGGGGGCCATCGACAAGTTGGTCCGGGCGCTGGGCATCCGCATCCCGGCCGAGCTGGACGCCCGCTATCGCCTCAGCGACCACATCCCCGCGGATGCGCGTCCCGTGGTGTTCATCGGCCCCTACGAGCACCACTCCAACGAGCTGCCCTGGCGCGAGACCATCGCCGATGTGGTCCGCATCCCCGAGGACGAGGACGGCCACGTCGACCTCGATGCCCTGGAAGGGGCCCTGCTCGCCCACGCCGACCGGCCGCTGAAGATCGGCGCGTTCTCCGCGGCCTCCAACGTCACCGGCATCCTCACCGACACCCGTGCGGTGTCGGTGCTGCTCCACCGGCACGGGGCGCTGGCGCTGTGGGACTGCGCCGCGGCCGCGCCCTACGTCGACGTGCGGATGGCGCCGCAGCGTCCCGCACCCGATGGCGACACCAGCGAGGCCCACCTCGACCACAAGGACGCGGTGTTCGTCTCGCCCCACAAGCTGGTGGGCGGTCCGGGTACCCCGGGACTGCTGATCGCCCGACGCGAGCTGTTCGCCAACCGCGTGCCCACGGTCCCCGGTGGCGGCACCGTGACCTACGTCAACGCTGACGAGCACCGCTACCTCGACGTCATCGAGGAACGCGAGGAGGGCGGCACGCCCGACATCGTCGGTGCGATCCGTGCGGGGCTGGTGTTCCAGCTCAAGCAGGCCGTGGGGGTGGAGGCGATCCTGGCCCACGAGCGCGCCGCGATCGAGCAGGCGATCGCCGCCTGGTCCACCGAGCCCGACATCGAGGTGCTGGGCAACCTCGACGCGGAGCGGCTGTCGATCGTGTCCTTCGTGATCCGCCACGGCACCGGCTACCTGCACCACGAGTTCGTCGTGGCCCTGCTCAACGACCTCTTCGGCATCCAGGCACGGGGCGGCTGCTCCTGTGCGGGGCCCTACGGGCACCGCCTGCTCGGCATCGACGTGGAGCGCTCCCAGGCCTACGAGCGCGCCATCGACCAGGGCTGCTCCGGGGTGAAGCCAGGGTGGGTGCGCATCAACTTCACGTGGTTCCTGACCGAGCAGGTCATCGGGTTCCTGATCGAGGCGGTGCGGCTGATCGCCCGGCACGGCTGGCGGCTGCTCGATGCCTACGACTTCGACCCCGCCTCGGGGTGCTGGACCCACCGGGAGGGTCGAGTGCCGCCGCCGATGTCCCTGCGCGACGTGCGCTATGACGGTGGCCGCGTGAGCTGGCCGGCGCGCCGGCTGCAGCAGCCCGACGAGGCGCTGGAGGACGTGCTGGCCGAGGGGGAGCGCATCCTGCGGGCGGGGGTGGCACCCGTGGTCCCGGGGGGCTACCGGTTCCCCGACGAGGTGGAGGCGCTGCGCTGGTTCCCCCTGCCCGGAGAGGCCGCGCAGCAGGTGCCGGGCTAGCCGTCCCGGGCCGGCCCACTTCCGGCCGTGACCGGGACCCCCGACGTGCCTGGTCGCTGCCGGGTGCACGCGCCGATCGTCCGGGTGTGCGCGCGTCGGTCCTCCGGTCCCTGCGCGCGGCTCCGGTGGTGGTCGGTTCCCGGGCCCACGCCCAGGGATCGACCAGGTTCGTGCCGTCGGTGGCGTCGTGGGCTCCAGGGGTGGCTCGTCCCTGGGTGCATTCCCAGGGATCGACCAGGTCCGGTGCTCGCTGGAGCCCGGCGAGCCGGGGGAGTCGCCGGAGCCCGCCGGTCAGCGGGTCACCTCGACACCGTCGAGGTGGCTGACATCGCTGAAGCGCAGGAGGCTGAAGATGTGGCGCCCCGCGATCGGCGTGCTGCGCAGCACCGTGATCGAGGCGTGGGCGGAGGCGAACCGCTCCCACTCCCACGGCTCGGGCTCCAGGCCCAGGAGGTGACCGAGCACCACGGAGTTGGTGCCGGCGTGGGCCACGAACAGCAGTCGGCGGTCGACGACGGCGGGAGGGACGCTCCACAGCTCCTCGTCGTCACGGACCACACCGTGCTCGGCCAGCTCGTTGGTCAGGCCGAGGGTCACCCGGGCGTGGAAGTCGCGGAAGCTCTCCCCGCCGGGCATCCCCTCCCACCACTGCGCCCGTGACCGGTCCCGGGCGGTGGCCATCGCCCGCCCGACCTCGGCGGCGGGCGAGCCCTGCCACGCCGCGGGCATGTGGATCTCGTGGAGCCACGCCCGTTCCTGCACCACCTCGGCGCGCACCCGCTCGAGCAGGGGCGCGGCGGTGCGGCGGGCACGCCGTGCCGTGCTGACCAGCACCTCGTCGAAGGGTTCGTCGTCGAGGTGGCGGGCGAGCAGCTCGGCCTGCTGCTGGCCGAGCGCGGTCAGGCGCGGGTCGACCTGCGCCTCACGGCCGCGGTCCCACTCCGGCTGGGCGTGGCGTATCAGGATCAGTTCCATGCCCGCGACGCTA
>SKTN01000176.1 GCA_007117945.1 Nitriliruptoraceae bacterium
CGCGGTCCCGCCTGCCAGCAGGCCGAGCCCGCACACGCCGAGGCGTTCGAGCCCGAGCCGCAGCCGCAGCCGCGACAGGATCACGAAGGCGAGACCGGCGCCGACGCCGAAGGAGGAGGCGAAGGCCCCCACCAGCGTCGGGTCGCCGCCGAACCCGGCCGCCAGGACCGGCGTGAGGGTGATCACGGGGTCGGCGCCGATGCCGATGGCCGCCACCCCGAGCAGCAGCAGCAGGATGCCGCGGTCCTCACGCAGGTAGCGCAGCCCCGCGCGCACCCGCCGGTCCCCCTCGCCCGCGCCCGCGGCGCGGCGCTGGATCGGCAGCGGCAGCAGGAGCAGGACGAACAGCAGGTTGGTCGCCCCGGCCAGGGCGAAGGCGGACGCCGGCCCGAGGGTGGCGGCGATCACCGCGCCCAGCGCAGGCCCGGCGGCACGTGCCACGGTGAAGGGGATCGAGTTGACGGCGATCGCGGCCGCGAGCTCGTTGGGGCGGACCAGGTGCGGCAGCAGCGCGTTCATCGCCGGCCCACCCACCACGAAGCCGACACCCACGACCAGTGCCGTGGCCACCACGGGCCACGCCCCGGGCAGACCCTCCACCCCCACCAGCGCGATCCACAGGGCGAGCCCACCGGAGCCGGCCGTGGCGATCAGGCGGCCCCAGATCAGCTGCCGACGCCGGTCACCGCGGTCCGCGAACGCCCCGCTCAGGGGTGCGAACACCAGCTGCGGCCCGAACTGGGCGACGCTGACCAGACCCACGACGAAGGCCGAGCCGGACAGCTCCCAGGCCAGGATCGCGGCCACGATGTTGTGGACCCAGATCCCCGCGGTGGACAGGGACTTGCCCAGGAAGAAGGGACCGAACACGGGGTCGGCCAGCAGCTGCCAGGAGCTGCGCGGCGGCGCATCGGCGGGCAGGGGTGGGGCGCTGCGACGCCACATCAACGCTCCACCTCGACGCGGTCGAAGCCGTCCAGCAGACGCTCCAGACCCTCCAGCAGCGCGGTGAGCTCCGCCGCATCCCACCCCTGCGTGGCCTCGGCCAACACCGCCCTGCGGCGCTCGGTGACCGCGCCCAGGAGACGGTGACCGGCCGGTGTCACGTGCAGGCGGGCCCGCCGACGGTCCTGGTCACAGGCACGACGCTCCAGGATGCCGGCCTCCACCGCGCGGTCCACCAGGCGGCTGGCCGTGGAGGGGTCGACGACCAGCACCTCCGCCAGGGCACCGATGGTGGGCGGTTGCTCGGCCCGTTGGACGGCGCGCAGGACCCGCACCGTCGCCAGCTCGACGGTCCCCGACAGCTCACCGAGGACGGCCCGGCGGTACCCGGGTCGTTGCAGCACACGGCGGACCTCGACCAGGGCCTGGTCGAGCTGGTCCAGCAGGTGCCGGTCGGCGGTGCCCGACGGCGGCATCGAGGTGGCCGGATCGGACGTGGACGGGGCGGGAGCGGAGAGGAACGTCATGTAGATGTGTGTACCACGCATACGTCTCCGCGTCAGGTCGGCGGGCCCTCCTCCCGGCCGGGGGACGGCAGGGTGTCGGGATCGAGGGGCCCCTCGGGCAGCGCGTCGAGGTCGGGGACCTCCCGCACCGTGTGGGCACCGCTGACCCGCAGCACCCGCTGGGCACGCCGCGCCGATCGGGCGTCGGCGCAGCGCACACCCACGGCGACGCCGCCCGGGACCAGCGGCGAGAAGGTCCGCTCCCAGGAGTCGACCATCGTCGGCGCCAGGAGCAGACCCGCCAGGGAGCCCACCGCGGCCCCGAAGAAGGCACCTCCCCCGGCGCCCGACAGCAGCACCGGCAGCGTCCAGCCCCCGTAGACCGCCAGCAGCACCGCCCCGAAGACGGCTCCCGGCAGCAGGCCGACCAGCATCCCCCGCAGCACCATCCCGCCGAGCGCCAGGCTCGATCCGCGATCGGTCTGCCGATCGCCGTACCGGCCGGCGGTGACCACCTCGACGGGCCCGAGCAGCGCGATGTCGTTGCCGTCGACGCCCGCACGTGACAGCCGCACGATGGTGGCCCGCGCCGTGCGGCCATCGTGGTGGAAGGCCACCAGATCGGGGTGGTCACCGGGCGGTGTCACGGTGCTGCCTCCAGGTCCAGGCGCGCGCGATCCTCCCACCCGGTCGCCACGACTCGCCAGAGGTGTTCCGGAGCGGGCACACTACGTGGACCGCCACCGGATGATCCGCTGGACCCGCAACGTCGGGCCGGCAGGAAGGCTCCCGAGGTGTCCGTCCACACGTCACTCGACCGGTCCGATCCGTCCGCCGCTGTGCGCCGGCCCGTCTCGATCCACGATCTCGCGGCCGCCAAGGCCCGCGGGGAGCGGTTCGTCATGGTCACCGCCTACGACGCCAGCAGCGCCGCCCTCCTCGACGAGGTGGGGGTGCCCGTCCTGCTGGTCGGCGACAGCCTGGGGATGGTGGTGCTCGGCTACGACTCCACGGTCCCGGTGACCCTGGAGGAGATGCTCCACCACACCCGGGCCGTCGCCCGTGGGGCCCGCGACGCCCTGGTGGTCGGCGACCTGCCCTTCGGCAGCTACCAGGAGGGGCCCACCCAGGCGCTGTCCGCGGCGGTGCGCATGCTGAAGGAGGGTGGCGCCAGCGCGGTCAAGCTCGAGGGTGGTGGCCCGATGGTGGCGACCACCGAGCGACTGGTCACCGCCGGCATCCCCGTGATGGGCCACGTCGGCCTGACCCCGCAGTCGGTGCACCAGTTCGGCGGGTTCAAGGTCCAGGGCCGTGACCCGGCCGCCGCGGAGCGCATCGTCGAGGACGCCATCGCCCTGGCCGAGGCCGGCGCCTTCGCCGTGGTCCTCGAGGCGGTCCCCGCCGCCATCGGCGCCACGGTCACCGCCGCCATCGACGTGCCGACCATCGGCATCGGCGCGGGGCCCCACACCGACGCCCAGGTCCTGGTCTGGCACGACCTGCTGGGCCTGACCTCGGGACGCCTGCCCCGCTTCGTCAAGGCCTACGCCGACCTCCGGGCGGAGATCAGCGGCGCGATCAAGACCTTCCAGAGCGAGGTGGCCGACGGGGAGTACCCCGGGCCGGAGCACACCTACTGAGGACGTGAGGGCACGTGGGTGCCCTCCACCTCCCGGGCCAGCACGTAGAGGTAGTCCGCGCACCGGTTCAGGTACCGGACGGGGGCGTCGTCGGGTAGCAGCCCGGCCCGGTCCATCGCGACGGTGTGGCGTTCCGCCCGGCGGCACACCGTACGGGCGAGGTCGAGGGCGGCTGCCGCGCGGGTCCCCCCCGGCACCACGAAGTGCTGCGGGAGCGGGTGACGGGCGACGCAGGCATCGATCCGGGCGTCCACCGCGTCCACCATCGCGGCGTCGACGCGGCTGACACCGACCTCGAGGCGCTCCCAGTGGTCCGCCCGGGTCGCGAGCTGCGCACCGACCACGAACAGTTCACGCTGCACCTCGAGGACCGCGTCGTGGAGGTCGCCGGACAGCTCGGCCCGCGCCAGGCCCAGCGCCGAGCAGGTCTCGTCCACGGTCCCGTAGGCGGTGGTACGCACGTCGTGCTTGTCGACCCGGCCGCCGTACAGCAGCCCCGTGGTCCCGTCATCGCCGGTCTTGGTGTAGACCTTCACGCGTGCCCCTCGCTCGTCCTACGGCGGCCGTCGCTCGGCGCGCGCAGAGCCTACCGAGGCCGCCACCCGGGCTGGCACGCCGTTGTCCGGCGCCAAGGGCGGCCGGTACCGTTGCGCAGGGCACCGCCCGGCGAACCACCTCGAGGCACCCCGTGAGCGAGGATCGACCACCCCACCGTGACTTCCGCGTCCTGACCCGGCAGCGGGGTGGCTACGACGGTGCGTGGATGGTGGACGTCCAGCTCCAGGTCACCGCAACGGGTGCGCTGGTGTGGGCCCAGACCTTCTCCGACACCGCCCAGGCGGACGCCTTCCAGCAGGAGCTCGAGGAGGACCTCAGCTCCCTGGACGGCGCGTCCTTCCGACGCAAGTACGGCGTCCCCACGAGCACGTGAACGGTCCACGCCCGCCCGCTCCCGCGCCCGGGGCGCTGCGCCGCGAACGGGTCGCGGCGCCGCGTGACGCGGCGGGCCGCATCGATCTGGACGCCTGCGTGGTGGCCCTCGGTCCCGTGGACCTGCTGGAGACCGCCACCGGGGACGGCTGGAGCTACCTGGTGCCCCACACCGGCTGGCGCCTGACCGACGACGGCCGACGCACCATCCTGTACGGGCCCGAGGGGCGTCGGCGCGTGCTCGAAACCGACCCCTTCGCCGCCCTCGAGGGCCTCAGCCGGCTGCTCGGGGCGTCCCCCACCTCGGGGCAGGGGGCACGAGGCACCGGCGGCACCGCTCCCCTGCTGACCGGCGGCCTGGTCGGTGCCCTGGCCTACGACCTGGGTCGCCGCACCGAGCGCCTCCCCGTGCGCGCACGCGACGACCGGGGTCGTGCCCACCTCGACCTGCGCGTCGTGGAGGTGGTGTGCGCCGTGCCGCCCGACCGGGCGCACCTCGAGTTGCTGGCCACCACCCTGCCCGTCGAGTTGGCCACCACGACGCCGCCCGTACACCGCCGCGATCAGCTCGCCGCGGCCACCGCGGCACGGCTGCGTGCCGTGACCGCCGCCGGGCGGGTGGACCACCCCGAGCTCGCCGCGGTGCCACCCGCGCCGCAGGTGGCGTGGACGAGCCTTCCCCGCGATGCGCACCTGGCCGCGGTGGAGCGCATCCTCGCGGCGATCGCGGCGGGTGAGCTGTTCCAGGCCAACCTCGCTCAGCGGCTCTCCGCACGCTGGCGCGGCGACGTCCACGCCCTGTACCGAGCCCTGCGGGCCGCATCCCCCGCCCCCTTCGGTGCCGCCCTGCCCGACGCCGGGGTCGCCTCGGTGTCGCCGGAGACCTTCCTGGCGGTGGACGGCGACCACGTCGTGACTCGCCCGATCAAGGGCACACGGCCACGCGCCGGGGACGCCGCCCTCGATGCGGCCCTGGCTGACGACCTGGCCACCGCCACCAAGGACCGTGCGGAGAACGTCATGGTGGTCGACCTCGAGCGCAACGACCTCGGCCGGGTGTGCCGGCCCGGCTCGGTCACCGTCCCCGAGCTCACCCGGGTGGAGGGGCATCCCACGGTCTGGCACCTGGTGTCCACCGTGACCGGCACCCTGCGGCCCGGCACCGGCTACGGCGAACTGCTGCGCGCCACCTTCCCCTCCGGCTCGATCACGGGTGCACCGAAGATCGCCGCCATGGGGACCATCGAGCGCCTCGAGGGCGTGCGGCGCGGGATGTACTGCGGCGCGGTCGGCTTCATCGCCCCCGGTCACGCGCGTCTGTCCGTGGCGATCCGCACCGCGGTGCTCCACCCCCGGGGCATCGTGGACCACGGCGCCGGGGGCGGCATCGTGGCCGACTCCGACCCGGAGACCGAGCACGCCGAGACCCTGGACAAGGCCGCCGCCTTCCTCCGGGCGGTGGCGGCGGTGCGCGTCGACGCCGCGGCCGACGCCGCGACGGGCACCCCGGGCCACAGCCCCGGGCGCGCCCCCGTGACCACGCCCTCGGGCGGTCCACGGTGAGCTCGACACTGTGGGTCGACGGCGCGCTGGTGCCCGCTGCCACGGCACGGATCAGCGCCCTGGACACCGGGTTCCGCAGCGGCCTGGGGGTGTTCGAGACCTTCCGCGTCGACGACGGCCGGGCCCTGCGTCCGCAAGCGCACCTGACACGGCTTCGCGACGGCGCCCACCAGCTCGGCTTCGACATCGAGGTGGAGCTGCTCCGGGCGGCCGTGGCCGCCACGGTCACGGCCAACGGGCACCTCGGCGCCCACCTCGCCCTGCGCATCACCTGCTCCGCCGGCCCCATCGACCCCGACGCACCCTTCCCCGGCACCACCCCGGGACCCCCGACGGTGGTGGTCACGGCGCAGGCGGCTGCGCCGCTCCGTGCCCGACCTGCGCTGGCCACCGCGGTGTCGACGGACCTGCGTCGGGAGCTGGCCGGCACCAAGCACACCTCCTACCTCGTGTCGCTGGTGGCCCAGCAGGCGGCGGCGACAGCCGGGTGCAGCGACGCCCTGCTGTGCACGCCGTCCGGCGCACCCCTGGAGGCGGCCACGGCCAACCTGCTCGTGGTCGCCGACGGCGTGGTGTCCACCCCGCCGGCCGGTGCCGGGATCCTGGCGGGCATCACCCGGGGCGCGCTCCTCGAGCTCGCCCGAGGTGCGGGCCTCGCGGTCGAGGAGCGCGAGGTCGGCGCGGCGGAGCTGGCGGGCGCCGACGAGGCGCTGTTGACCTCCGCCGTGCGGGGGGTGCGCGCCCTCACCCACGTCGACCGCAGGGAGATCGGCTCCGGGCGTGCCGGACCGGTCACCACACAGCTGGCGGCGGCCCACCGGGAGCTCGTCGACCGCGAGGCCGAGGCGGTGACCCGTCGCTGACCGGTGCCGTCGCGGCCACCGCCTCGGCC